>NZ_JBAKHM010000026.1:0-93620 GCF_036902725.1 Micromonospora psammae
CATCGCGTAGTCCTCGGCGATCTTCACCGGGTCGTTCGTGGTGATCAGCGTGGTGGAGGTGGACAGCAGGATCCGGTTCGTCCGCGCCGCGACGTACCCGAGCAGCGTGGTGGGCGAGGACGGGATGAACGGCGGGTTGTGGTGCTCGCCGATCGCGAAGACGTCCAGGCCCACGTCCTCGGCCAGCTTCGCGTACTCCACCACCGCCTTGATCCGGTCGTGTTCAGAGGGCGTCCGCCCGGTCAGCGGGTCGCGCTGCAGGTCCCCTACGCCGAAGATCCCGAACTGCATCTGACTCCCCTGCCTCATCGTCGCCGTCGCTCGCCCCTGCGAGCGGTTGGTGGTAGGCGTTGCCACACCCGGATGGCGAGAGAGGCCGGTCCGAGCGGTGCCGGTGCCTGGCAGGGACGCCAGGCACCGCCGCTCGGGGCGGCCTCTCTCGATTCCGTCACCGTCGAGCCCGGCGGGACGCGCGACGCTGCGCGTGGGTCCGGCCAGACGGTGGCGTGACTACTTGTTGCGCAGCGGCGCGAGGGCCTTGCTCCAGGCCACGACCTGGTCCAGCGTGGTGGTGAGGGCGGCCTGCTGGTGCTCGTTGGGCTTGAAGACGCTGAAGTTCTCGAAGTCGGTGAACAACGACAGGGCCACCTGGGAGCGCACGTCGGCCATCATCAGCTCACCGGCGATGAGCCGCAGGTGCTCCACGGCCCGGGTACCGCCCACGGAGCCGTAGCTGACGAAGCCGATGGCCTTGTTGGTCCACTCGCTGTAGAGGAAGTCGATCGCGTTCTTCAGCGCGCCCGAGGTGGAGTGGTTGTACTCCGGGGTCACCATGATGAACCCGTCGAACGAGGCGATCTTGTTGGCCCACTCCAGCGTGTGCGGCTGCTGGTACTGGCCCATCGACGGCGGGTAGATCTCGTCCAGGTGCGGCAGCTTGTAGTCCAGCAGGTCGACGAGCTCGAACTCGGCGTCCGTACGCTGCGAAGCCACGTCGTACACCCACTGGCCCACGGCAGCGCCGTTACGCCCCGGCCGGGTGCTGCCGATGATGATTCCGATCCTGGCCATCTGTGGTTCCTTCCTTGGCGACAGAACACCCGGCACGGGCATCCTTGCTTGACGTCGCAACTATAGACCGTGCATTTCCTTCGTCAAGCAAGTAGGCTGGGGTCATGTCCACCATCACACCTGAACCGAAATCAGCCCCGGAAGGGGTGCAACCACTCAGCCCGGACGAAGAAGCCCTCGTCCGGACCCTCAATCGCGTCATCTACGCGCTGCCCCGCGCCCTTGACGCCTACATGGTCCGCGAGCAGCGGCTCCCCTCCATCGACTACCTGACCCTGATGCACCTCTCCGAGGCCCCCGAGCGGCAGCTACGGATGAGCGAACTCGCCAGCGCCTGCGAGATGTCGCTCAGCGGCATGACCCGCGTGGTGCAGAAGTTGGAGGGGCAGGGGTTCGTCCAGCGGGTCAGGTGTGAAGAGGACGCCCGCGGCTGGAACGCCGTCCTCACCGACGCCGGCTTCGCCCGCCTCGAGGAGGCCTGGCCCACCCAGGTGGCCGCCGTGCGCCGGCACTTCCTCGACCACCTGGCGGGCCTGGACCTCAAGGCGCTCGCCAAGGCCCTGGAGAACGTCGCCACCTGAGGGGGTGGCGCGGGCCGTACCTGTGCCAGCCTGACGCACATGTACAAGGAGACACGGGTGACGCTGGTCTGCACCTACGACAGCGTCGCCGACGCGGCCTACCTCTATCTCGACCATCCCCTGCCGCCCGGCGCCGTACAGCGGGTCGTGCCGTTCGACCCCGCTGAGGGCATGTTCGTCCTCGACCTCGACGTCGAGGGCCACGTCGTCGGCCTGGAGGTCCTCGGCGCGAGCACCCGGCTACCCCCGGCGCTCCTGGGCGCGATCCACGACCAGGATCGGTAGCCGAGACGACGGCCGCGAACGGCCGCCAGGCCCGCCGCCGCACCCGCGCGCCTGCCCGGACGGCCCCCGGACGGGTGACGACGGCGCCGCAACCGCCTCGTCCGCCCCCACCGGCTGGCTACGATCATCGGCGCTGCGTCGCGTCGACCGGACACCACCGGCTCGTTGGCTGCTCCGCTCGCAGTAGCCGCCTGCCTGATCCGGCTGCCTCGGCGGCTACAGCCGCCGGCCATGCCTCGGTGGGATGCGGAGGGGCACCAGATGGACCAAGGGACGTTCGCGGCCCCGCTCTGGGCCTGGGCGGCGATCGGCGCCGTCATCGCCGTCATGCTCGCGGTGGACGTGCTCTCCCACCGCGACAACCATGTGATCGAGCTGCGCGAGGCGCTGATCTGGACCGGCGTCTGGGTCGCCGCCGGACTGGCCTTCGGCGTGGTCGTCTGGCTGGGGTGGGGCGGCGAGCCGGCGATCGCGTACTACTCGGGCTACCTGCTGGAGAAGGCCCTCTCCATCGACAACGTCTTCGTCTTCGCGCTGTTGTTCGGCTATTTCCGGGTACCCGCCGAGTACCAGCACAAGGTGCTCTTCTGGGGGGTGGTCGGGGCGCTCGCGTTCCGGCTGGTCTTCATCTTCGCCGGGGCGGAGCTGCTGCACCGGTTGGCCGTCGCCGGCTTCGTGCTCGGAGCCTTCCTGATCTGGACCGGATGGCGCCTGGCGGTGCGCGGCGAGCCCGACGTGGACCCCGAGCGCAACGTCGTGGTCCGGCTCTTCCGGCGGATGGTCCCGACCGAGCCGCACTACCACGGCAGCCGGTTCGTCGTACGGATCGACGGCCGGCGCCGGGCCACGCTCCTGCTGCTCGCGCTGGTGGCGATCGAGGCGACCGACATCGTCTTCGCGATCGACTCCGTGGCGGCGATCCTGGCCATCACCACCAACACGTTCCTCGTCTGGACGTCGACGGCGTTCGCCGTGCTGGGGCTGCGCAGCCTCTACTTCTGCCTGGCCGGGCTGCTGCGTCACTTCGGCTACCTGCGCTACGGCCTGGCGGTGCTTCTGGCGTTCGCGGGCACGAAGCTGATCCTGGCCGAGACGCCGGTGGGAAAGCTGCCGCTCTGGCTCACCCTGCTGGTGGTGGTGCTGACCCTCTCGACCTCCATCGGCTGGAGCGTGGTGGCCGCGCACCGGGAACGACGCCGCCAGGCCGGCCCCTGAGCCCGCCAGGGGCGTGACCTCCGCTCCAACGGCTCAGAGCAGCGGTTGGAGGAGCCGGTGCGGGCGTCGGCGCAGTGCGACGCTGACCGGGTCCTGGCGCGGCTGGGCGGGTACCCCCGGGCCGGTGTCGGCCTCGATGTCGCCGGGGGCCACGTCGGTGAGACCGCAGGCCGGGCAGCGGCTCACCGGGTCGAGTTCGGTGCCGCAGGCGGCGTGCCGGAAGGTCCGCAGCGACTCGCCGGTGGAGAAGTGCCGCTCGCCCCACCGCATCAGCGGGAAGATCACGGACCAGAGCTCGGTGCCCCGCTCGGTCAGCAGGTATTCGTCGCGGGGCGGGGAGTCCTGGTAGCGGTGGCGTTCGAGGATGCCCGCCTCGACCAGGGTGGCGAGCCGGTCGGCGAGCACGGCCCGGGGAATGTCCAGGTGGCCGAGGAAGTCACCGTAGCGGCGTACGCCGTAGAAGGCGTCGCGGATCACGAGCAGCGTCCACCGCTCACCGACCAGTTCGAGCGCCCTGGCCAGGTAGCAGTTCTGCCCCTCGTAGTTCTTCCCCAGTGCCACACGGCGATCCTACCCCCGGTCGGTTCATTCAACGAACCATTCCTGCTAGCCTCGGTTCATTCACCGAACCGAGAGGCTCATTCCGCATGTCGACATCCGCCGGCGTCACCCCACCGTCCGCCGACGCCCCGGTCCCGGAGGCGACCCGCTCCGGCTCCCGGGCCCTCTTCGCGGTCTGCGCCGCGACCCTGCTCGTGCTCATGAACTACACCGCGCCGCTGGCCGTACTGCCGCAGACCGCGCGGAGCCTCGGAGCCGACCTCACCACCCAGACCTGGCTGATCAACGCGATCACCCTCGGACTCGCGGCCACCCTGCTGGTCGCCGGCAGCCTCGGCGACGACTTCGGACGACGCCGGATATTCCGGGTCGGCCTCACGCTGCTGGCCGCCGGCACGGTCGGCGCCGCCGTCGCCCCCGACGCCACCTTCTTCATCGCCGCCCGGGTGCTCCAGGGCGTGGCCAGCGCCGGGATCCTCGCCGCCGGGCTGGGCCTGCTCGGACACGCCTTCCACAGCAACCACGGACGGTCCCACGCCACGGCCCGCTGGGCGTCGATGCTCGGCGCCGGCATCGCGCTCGGGCCGATCGTCGCGGCCGCGCTGACCGCCCTCGGCAGTTGGCGCTGGTCCCACCTGGTCCTCGCGGCGCTGGCAGCGGTGCTGGCGGCGCTCGGCGGCCGGCTGCTCCCCGAGTCCCGCGCCGATCGGATGGCCCACATCGACGTACCCGGGGTGCTGACCCTCGGCGCGGGCCTGTCGCTGCTGCTCGTCGCCGTCACCGCCGGACGCACCGGCTGGCTGCGGCCGGCGGTGCTGATCCCGCTGGCGCTCGGGGCGCTGCTGCTCGCCGCCTTCGTGGCGATCGAGGCCCGCGGCCGGGCACCGATGCTCGACCTCGCCCTGTTCCGCCGGCCGGACTTCCGGATCGCCACCATCGGCGCGTTCTTCACCGGACTCGCCGCGCTCGGCCCGAGCACCGTCCTGCCGACCCTGGTGCAGCGGTTGGTCGGCCTCAGCGCGCTGGGCACCGCCGGGCTGGCCTTCGTCTGGGCGGGCACCGCGTTCGTGGTCAGCAACCAGATGCGCCACCTCGGCACCCGCTCCGCGCCCAGCCGGCAACTCGCCCTCGGCTTCGCCCTGACCGCCGCCGGCTACCTGACCATGCTCGGCTACGCCGGTGCGCACTCCTGGATCCGTACCATCCCCGGGCTGCTCATCTCCGGGGCGGGCAGCGGGCTGCTCAACGCGGCACTCGCCCGGCTCGCCGTGTCCAGCGTCCCGGCCGACCGGGTCGCGATGGGCTCCGGCGCCAACAACACGGCCCGCTACGTCGGCTCCGCATTCGGCGTGGCGGTCTGCGTCACCGTCGCCTCCAGCCTGCTGCCGGCGGGCCGGACCGGCGGCTTCTCGGCGCCCGGCGCCGACGCCGTCCTGCTGCTCGGCGCCGCAGTGGCCCTGATCGGCGCCGCGACGGCGCTGATCCGTCGGCGCGTCGGCACCCCGGCCCCGGCCACGGCCTGACCCAGCGGTCCGGCGCGGGGCCCGACGCCGAGGGCGACGTGGTCCCGCGCCGGCCACCGCCGGGCCGGACCCGACCCGTTGGGCGAACCGGGTGCCGCCGAGCCGATTCGGGTCGCGTGCGAGGGGTCGCACCGGGTAGTCCGCTGCGGCCCGTCAGGTCGACCTCGCCGGGCCTCGGCATGCCGCACACCCGAGGAGCAACTCTGATGAGTACCGCCGCACCGGGACGCCTTTCGCCCGGAGTCGCCCTGTTCCTGCTCGCCTCGATCCTCGTGTCCTTCGTCGCCGCGTCGGCGGCCCCGACCCCCCTCTACGGCATCTACCAGGAACGCTGGAACTTCTCGCCGACCACGACGACGGTGGTGTTCGCCGTCTACGCCGTCGCGGTGCTGGCCTCCCTGCTCACGTTCGGCAAGCTCTCCGACCATCTCGGGCGGCGGCCGGTCCTGCTCGTCACGATCGCGGTCCAGGCCCTCTCGTTGGTCATCTTCATCCTCGCCAACGGGGTGGCAGCGCTGCTGGTGGCCCGCGTCGTACAGGGGCTGGCGACCGGCGCCGCCACCGGCGCCGTCGGCGCCGCCATGCTCGACATCAACCGCGTGCGTGGCACGCTCGCCAACTCGATCACTCCCGGTATCGGTACCGGTTTCGGCGCCCTGCTCTCGGCGCTGCTCATCCAGTTCCTGCCCGCGCCGACGCGGCTGGTCTACGTGGTCCTGCTGGTGATCCTGGCGATCCAGGGCATCGGGGTCGTGCTGATGCGGGAGACGGTCACGCCGATGGCGGGAGCGCTGCGGAGCCTGCGACCGGATGTCAGGCTGCCCCGCGCCGCGCGCGGTCCGGTCCTGGTCGTCGCTCCGGTGGTCTTCGCCGTCTGGGCGCTGGCCGGCTTCTTCCTCGCGCTCGGCCCGGCGCTCGTGCGCGCCCTCATGAACACCTCGATCGTGGTCGGTGGTCTGGTCGTCTTCGTCTTCTCGCTGTTCGGGACGATCGCCATCCTCCTGCTGCGCAACGCCGCCGCGCGGACCGTCATGCTCACCGCGATCACCGCACTCATCATCGGCATGATCATCACGGTGGTGTCGGTCACCGTCGAATCCATCCCCGCCTTCTTCGTCGGCCTCGCGTTCGGCGGCGTCGGCTTCGGTGGCGGATTCCAGGGCGCCCTCAAGACGGTCATGCCGCTGGTCGAGGCGCACGAACGCGCCAGCGTGCTCTCCCTGCTCTACATCATCTGCTACGTCGGTTTCGGCCTGCCCACCGTCATCGCCGGCTTCCTCGTGGTCTACGGCGGCGGCCTCCCCCAGACCGCCAACGAGTACTCCGTCGCCGTCATCCTCCTCGCCCTGGTCGCCCTGCTCGGGCTGCGCAGGGCCAGGAAGGCGTCCGCCGGCTGAGCACGCGGAGCCGGACGGTCAGGGTGCGATGCCGAACGGGCCCATCCGGCCGTAGTCCAGGCGCAGGGCCTCCGCCATGGACCAGGCGTTCGGCAGCGTGAACAGGTCCGCACCGCCCAGCCGGTCCACCCATCGCGGCACCATCTCGTCCGCCGCGCGAGCGGCCACCGCGTCGAGGTACGCCTTGAAGACGGCCCAGACGTTCCGGGGGTCGACCGGCGCCATGATCTCCGGCAGATCGACCGAGGAGAGCGCCGCCTCCGTGGTGCCGCGCAGGTCGTCCAGGTATTCGATCTGGGTCCTGACGTCGTCCGGGGTGCCCACCCGGTTGACATGCCCGCCGACGAGCTTCTCGAAGGGGTATTCCAGCGCCTGCTCCTGTGCCGTGACGAAGCCGGGGACGCTCGCCGAGATCGCGAGGTTCGAGAAGGGCACCCAGCCGGGGAAGACCACGTCCACGAGCATGAGGACGCGCTGCGTCGGGGCGAAGACGAAGATGTTGCCCTCGGCGTGGTTCGGCCCCTTGTAGTCGAGCTGGAGGCTGTGGTCCCCCGCCTCGATGGTGAGGGTGTCGTCGAAGACACGCGTCGGCCGGGGCCGATGGGGATCGTTCAGGAGCGCGAGCCGCTCGGCGGTGATGCGGTGGGCGTAGCGAGGCACGTCCTCGGGGTAGACCGACATCGCGCCGACGTGGTCGGAGTGCTGGTGGCTGTAGACGACGTGGGTGATCGGACGGTCGGTGACGCCGCGGATCGCCCGGAGGATGTTGTGGCCGAGGGTGGGCGGCGCGTCGACGGCGACGACGCCCTCGTCGGTGACCACGAACATCATCTGGTACATGCCCTCGGAGACCCAGAAGACACCGTCGGCGATTTCCTCCACGACGTACCCGGCCTCGGGTATCTCCGGTCCTCGGGCCACCGGCGGCACCGGCGCCTTCGGCAGTTCCCTGGCACGTCGCGCGTCGTCGGAGTAGGGGGACGTCGGCATTTCGCTCTCCCTCGACCGGGCCCGGGCCCTTCGCGTGCTGAAAGGTACGTCGGGACCGCGGCAGCGCCGCCGGACCCCCACGACCGCCGATCATCCTGGCGACGACACCCGCGGCGGCGCGGTACGCACCCCACTCACCCCGATGAGGTACGCCGGGACGCAACCGGACACCGGGCCAGCCGGCTCCCGACCGGTCGGAGACGCCCCAGAGGGGCGACACCGCCCCGAGAGGGCACGGCGCATCGGGACGCCGCACCCGCAGGCGACAGGTACGACACCTTTCCCACCGCCGACCAAGCCGACGCCGGGCCAGACCCGGGACCTGCGGGGCGGGATTGCGCGAAACCGTCTCCGCCTCCTCGCGGACCCGCGTATGCTCCCGGCGTTTTCGCGGAACCGGGTCGGGTAACCGACGGTCGACAGCGCGGGAAGCCAACCCGATGGGAGCTTCACGATGAACTCGCTATTCCGCAAGAGTGCCCTGTCCGTTGCCGGTCTGGTGTTCACCGGCGGCGCCGTCGCCGGTCCGGCGATCACCACGCCGGACGCCCCGGTCGACAGCCGCCCCGCCATCACGACGCAACCCCAGCCCCAGCCTCAGGCGCAGCCCCCGCCGCCTGCGGGCGAGGAGGACAAGCGGGTGCTGCCGCACGACTACCAGAGGCAGCCCAACGAGTACTACTGCGCACCGGCGGCGACCCGCATCGCGCTCTCCACCCAGGGCAAGGCCCTGCCCCAGCGCGAGGTCGCCAAGAAGCTCGGCACCACCACCGACGGCACCAACTCCGCGGACGACACCACCCGCGTGCTCAACGAGGTGACCGGCGGCGGCTACGAGACCACCCGGATCGAGGGCCCGACGGCCCGCCCCGAAGATGTCGACAAGCTGCGCACCGAGGTGGTCGAGGCCATCGACGCCCGGCGCGGCGTGGTCGCCAACACCACCGGGACCGCCGTCGACACCGAGGGCGAGCGACACTCGTTCCCGGCCGGGCACTACACGAGCATCGTCGGATACCGGGACGGCGGCGAGGTCCTGAAGATCGCCGACCCGTACGACCCGGAGAAGCACTACTGGATGACCGACGAGAAGGTCGCCGACTGGATCGCCGAACGCGGCTACTCCAGCTGATCCGACCGCGGCACGGAGCGGGCCGGGGACCCCCGAGCGGGGACCCGGCCCGCACCCCTGTCCGGCCCCACGCCGCGCCGACCGTAAAGACGGCGATGCGCGCGACGCGCAAGAGCAACGTCGGTCGTTGTGCGGATGACGCCAATCCCGCGTGTCGGAAGGTGACCGATCGCGCACGTGCGGCAACAATCAGCGGTTGTTGCCAGTTGTGCAGGCGGAGGAGTCGGGAGGGTGCCCGGGATGCGGTGTCGCGGCCCTCGACTCGCCCGGGCGACGGTGCGGGGACTGCTCCTGCTCGGCGGCGCGATCGCCACCTGGGGCGCCTACGACACATTCGCCGACGACGCCGCGCAGGCCGCCGCCGAGCCGCAGCCGAGCATCGTCGGCGATCTGCTGGGCGGCACCGGGGCAGTCGTCGACAGCCTCCTCGCGCCCCCGAGCGCCCCGCCCGCACCGGCGGCCACGGTCGCTCCCCGTCCCGCCCGGCCGGAACCGGTACGCCAGCCGGCCGCCAAGTCCACGAAGCCGGCCGACGCCCGGCCACCCGCCCGCGTCAAGCCGCACCCCGTCGTACGGGTCCCGCGCGTCGACCTGTCGCCGGCGACGGCGCCGGCCGGCCGCACGGTGGACGCGGCAGCCGGCCCGGGGCTGACCAAGGTCGTGGACGCGGTCGCGCGGGTGCCGCGTCCCGTCGTGGACGCCGCGACTCCGGTGCTGCGCGAGGTCACCCGGAACGAACTCCTCGCCCCCGTCGACGCGGTCGTCCGCCCGGTCGCCGAGCCGATCCTCCAGACTCTGGACCCCGTACTCGCGCCGGTGCTCGAGGTGACCCGGCCGATCCTCGGCCCGCCGGCGGACCCGGTGGACCCACTGGACCCGGTGGACCCGGTGGACCCGGTGATCCCGCCCGGCGACCCGGTGGTCCCGCCCGGTGACCCGGTGGTTCCGCCGCCGGGGCCGCCCGCTGCCGTGCCCACCACCACCGTTCCAGGCGCTACCGCCAACCCCGTCCGCGCCGCGGTGCTGGACCCCACCCGTGCGGTGTCCTCGCCGGCCACGCCTCACCGGACCGCGGCGGAGCGGCAGTTCGGCGGCGACCGGGCGGATGTGGACGCGGCCGCCGACGTGGACACCGGTCCCGTGCACGTCGCCGGCGTCGGCGTCCTGGCGGCGGGCTCCGCCGGCAGTGCCACCAGCTCCGCCGCCGCCGGCCACGGCGCCGCGGCGGACATCTCGCCCCGACCGTGGATGCCGGAGCTGACATCCGGGCGCTGCGTCCCGTCCCGGTGCGACGCGTACGCGCAACGATCGCCGCAGCCCGGCACCAGACCTGCCTGACCCTCACCCCCGCGGTGACGGCTGGCCCACGCCCGGGCCGGCAGCCGCGACCCGACCCGTCGAGTCGCGCGCGCCCCGCCGATCACCGTTCGGGCGACGCTTCGGTGAGCCGTGGATGAACGGCGAGCACCGGCATCGCCCCGCGCACCTTCACGGCGACACCGCCCTGCGGTGATCCGTGGGCGTCCCACGCCCGGTCACCGCGTTGCCCGGTGTCCCCCGCCGCCTCGATCTCACGCCGAAGCGGCCGGCGCGCGCCGGCCCGCCCGAGGCGGACGACGCGGCCTCAGCGCACACCTTCGCCCGACGGGAGAGCAACCGCTCCCACCGGGGACATCGCTGGTCACAGGAGATCCACCATGAGAGACGCAGTGCCCACCATCCGTGCCCGCTGGCACGACATCGCCGATACGGCTGACCTCGTCGCCACCTCCCTGCGAACCTCGGCCCTCGGCGCCTGGCTCGTGCCCCAGGAGGACCGACGAGGTGCCGTCCTGACCGCCGCCTCCCGCATCTGGGTCGAACACGCCCTGCTCTTCGGCGAGGTCTTCCTCCTCGCCGACCGCAGCGCGGCCGCTGTCTGGTTCCACCGCTACCGCCCCCTCCCGCCGCCGGCCAACTACCGCCAGCGCCTCGAGGCGGCCTGCGGTCGCCATGTGGATCGCTTCCAGACCCTGGACCTGATCCTGAACGCCCACCGCCCCACCGAGGCCCACAACCACCTGGCGTTCCTCGCCGCCTCGTCACCCGCCCGCGCGTCCGCCCTGCTCGCCGCCAGTCTGATCCGGATGGACCGGGTCGCGCTGCCCGCCTACGCGGAGGCCACCACCACCGTCGAGGCCGCCATCTACACCCGGCACGGCTACGTCGCCCGCGATCCCTTCGCGCTCCCCGACGGCACCACCGTGCACCCGCTGTGGCGGGTGCCGTCCGGCCACCGGGCCTTCCCGGCGGTCAGATCACGCAACAGTCGACCGCAGCGACCGAGGAAGGAGCTGCGATTGACGGCGACCTGAGGCGCGTAAGACCCGCCCTCGCGGTGACCGCCTCCGCCGAGCGGCGGTCACCGCGCACGTAGGTCCGGCACGGTATGCCTGGCTCCCCCCTTTCCACCACCTACCCGTCCGCCAGGCACCGCAGCGCCACCGAGGATGCCCGGTGCGACCGGGCCGCGGCCCGGGTCGCCCACGCCGCGCGCCTGGCGGTGACCGGGCGCGGGCGAGGCTGGGGATGAGCCCGCGCTGATCGGGCGGGGTTGGCCCGGCGGCGGCCCCGCGCCGTGATCGACTGCCGGAAGCCTCAGTCGCGGGCATCCGGCACGCGAGTGCCGGACCAGTCGTGCGACACGAACGCGGGCTCGTCACCGCGTCGCCGGCGGCCGGGCGGGTGCCCGGCCGCCGGCGGCCGATTTTCAGAACGGTCCGTGGCAGAGCCGATCGTCAGAACGGTCCGTAGCAGAGCGGCGTGCTGATGTGCGGGTAGCAGGTGACCTGGCGGGTGGTGCTGTGCGTCTGGTCGCGGCTGTCCCGGACGGTCAGCGTGACCTGGTACCGCTTGAAGGTGTTGCTGGTGTAGGTGTGCCGGACGCTCTCGCCGCTGCCGGTGGTCCCGTCGCCGAAGTTCCACGAGTAGCCGGCGATGTCGCCTTCGGGGTCGGTGGAGTCGTCACCGTTGAAGGTGCAGGTCTGCGCCTGGCAGAAGCCGTCGAAGGCGGCGGTCGGCGGGACGTCGCCGGCCTTCACCTGGCGGCGTACCGAGTCGGTCTTGCCCTCGTTGTCGGTCACCGTGAGCTTGACGCTGTAGTAGCCCGCCTTGGCGTAGGTGTGCGAGACGGTCCGGCCGGTGCCGGTGCTGCCGTCACCGAAGTCCCAGGCGTAACCGGTCACCGTGCCGTCGGAGTCGGTGGCGGTGGCGGCGTCGAAGGAGCAGGTGGTGTTGTCGTTGGAGCAGGCGGCGGTGAAGGCGGCGGTGGGGCGGCCGGGGTCGCGCGGCGGCGCCGGGTAGCTCTTCTCGTCGCTGACGTCGAGCAGCGGCTCCTTGACCCCGTCGCCGGACTCGTCGGTCCAGTTGGTGTTGGCCGTCTCCAGCAGCTTCTCCCGGATGTCCTCCACCTCGTCCCGGCCGGTCGGGTCGTTGTCGCCGGTGGCGAGCAGGGCGGCGGCCCCGGCGACGTGCGGCGACGCCATCGAGGTGCCGGAGAGGGTGCTGTACCCGCCGTCCTTGTAGGTGGAGTAGATGCACGCGCCGGGCGCGGCGATCTCGACGGTGGCGCCGAAGTTGCTGAAGTCGGCGAGCGTGTCGTCGGTGTCCGTGCGGCAGGTGCTGGCCGCTCCGCCGCCCGGCTCGCCGTTGAAGTCGGCCAGCGCCGACACGGTGATGACGTCGGGGTGGTTGGCCGGGAAGAACGACTTGGCGTCCTTGTCGTTGTTGCCGGCCGCCACGGCGAAGACCACGCCCTTGTCGACCGCGTTGGTCAGGGCGGTGGTCAGGGCGTTGTCGGTGCACCCGTCGCAGCCGAGGCTCATGTTGGCCACCTCGATCTCGTCGGCGTGCGCGGCCACCCAGTCGACGCCGGCGGTGACGCCGGAGAGCTGGCCGCTGCCGCCGTTGTCGAGCACCCGGACCGACCAGATCCGGGCCCCCGGGGCGACCCCGACCACGCCGATGCCGTTGTCGATGGCCGCTGCGGTGCCGGCGACGTGGCTGCCGTGACCGTTGCCGTCGTCGCCGGCGCCGTCGGTGCAGGAGGTCTTGTTCACGCAGTCGGTGCGCTCCACCACGTTGAGGTCCGGGTGGTCGGCGTCGACCCCGGTGTCGATGATCGCGATGTCGACGTCGGCCTCGTAGTCGGCCGTGCCGTTGAGCTTCAGGTTGGCGTTGTCGTCGGCGAAGATCCGTCGGATGCCGGTCGGCACATCCTGCGCCGTGATCGTGACGACCTGGTCGCGCTGCACCGACACGACCCGCGAGTCGCGGCGCAACGCCTCGGCGGCCCGGTCCGGCAGCGTGACGGCGAAGCCGCTCAGCGCGTGCCGGTACACGTGCTGGACGCGTCCCCCGTGGCGGCGGGCCTGGTCCGCGGCGAGTTTGTCGGGGTCGGCGGCCCCGTCGCGGAGGGTGACGATGTAGGTGGTCCGGGGGCTCTCCGCGGCGTGGGCGGGGGTCGCCGTCGCCATCGGGACCAGGGCGAGCGCGAGCCCGCTCAGACAGGCCCCAAGCTTCGTGGGTCGCACGGTTGCTCCTTCTTGCGGATGAAGGGGACGGGGTACGCGGCCGCGTCCCCACACCATCCACGTCCGTCACTGCGAGGAACAATCGGGGCATCGGTACGTAGGGGTACCTATCTAATGCCCGGGCAGCGCGACCCGGTGCCGGGAATCCGCGCCCAGCTTGCGCAGCACGTTGGCGACGTGATGCTCCACCGTGCGGGGCGACAGGAACAGCACCTCGGCGATCTGCCGGTTGGTCCGCCCCAGGGTGAGCAGCCGGGCCACCTCCTGCTCCCGGGGGGAGAGCCCGACGCCGTACCCGCGCCGGCCCCGCCGCTGCGCCGGGGCCGCACCGTGGCTGCGGGCGAGCCGGTGAGCGCGGGCGGCGTCGTAGACCGCGCCCAGGGCGGCGAAGCGTTCCGCCGCGGCGACGAGCCCGTCCGCGGCCGGCTCGCCCCGGGCCAGGGCACAGCGCGCCGACGCCTCGGCGGCCTGGGCCGCGTCGTACGGCGTCGGCAGGGCGGCGAACGCGGCCTCGGCGGCGCGGTACCAATCGCCCGCCGCGACCAGCTCGCCGGCCTGCTCGGCCACCGACGCCCGGCACATGAGCAGAGTGGCGGCGGTGTACGGGCAGTCCTTGCCCGCGGTCCCGTCGCGGAGGTCGGCCACGACCCGGCGTGCCTGGTCCAGGTGCCCGGACCGGTGCAGGGCGGTGACCGCGGCCTGGGCCAGCTCCCCGTGCCAGACCCAGGTCCCCTTCACCCGCGCGGTGTCCAGGGCGTTCAGCGCGTGGGCCGCGACCGTGTCGACGCCCTGGGCGAGCAGCACCCGGGTGTGGGCCGCGGCGGCCGCGGCGACCTGGGGCGCGGAGCCGTCGGCCGCGCTGCGCAGCACCGGCATGTCCAGGTACCGCGCCGCCTCCTCCCACTCGCCACGGGCGATGGCCAGCCTCCCCAGCACCAGCCGGGCGTCACCGGCGATCAGCGGCATGTCCCGGGCCTCCATCGCCACCTGGGCGGCCCGCTCCGCGAGGCCGTGCCAGTTGCCTGTGGCGTAGTCCAGCAGCAGGCCGCTGGCCCGCGCGGAGATGGCCTGGTACGAGGCGCCCGCGTCGGCGGCCACCCGCAGCGCCTCCCGCAGGTAGCGGCCCGCGCGCTCGTGGTGGCCCAACCAGACGCACGAGTCGGCCAGGTTGCCGTAGGCGCGGGCCACCTGCTGGCGTTGCCCGACCGTGTCCAGATGCCCGGTGAGTTGTTCGGCCAGTGACCACGTCTCCGGCTCGCCGAGCTGGGCGAGCAGCGAGAGCCGGTTGACGAAGACCGCGGTGGACAGGGCCGGGTCGCGGCCGCGCGCGGCGGCCTGCTCCGCCTGCCCCACCCACCAGCGGTGCTCGTCGACGTGTCGGGTGCCCCAGTACGGCATGCCGAGCGCCGCCATGCCCCGCCCCGCCAGCGCCGGCCGGCGGCGCAGCTCGCCCACCGCCCGGGTGATCTCGGCGCAGCCGCGCTCCGCGAGCCCGGCCTGGTTCATCAGCAACAGGCCCAGGGCGAGGCGGAGCTCACCCCGACTACCCGCCGGCAGGTGCGGGTCCTGGAGGATCTGCTCCAGCAGCGCCTGGGTCTCGCGGTAGCCGAGGCCGGTGAGCGCCACCCGGCCCAGCTTCAGCGCGAGCCGGGTGCGGGCCGGCCCGGTGACCATCGGGTCGGCCAGCGCCTCGCGCAGCAGCCCGACGGCCCGTGGGGTTTCTCCGGCGGCGACCGCCCGGTCCGCCAACGCCTCGGTGAACCGCAGCACGCGGTCGGGGTCGCCCACCGCCCGGCTGTGCCGCAGCAGCTCGGGCAGCGGCCGGTCGGGGGTGCCGTCGTCGAGTACCCGCAGCGCCGCCAGGTGCAGGCGACGCCGTTCCGGGCCGGGGATCGTCCGGTACACGGCCAGCGCGGCCAGCCCGCTGGCGAAGCCGTACCGGTCGACCGCGACCTCCGCCAGCACACCGGCGTCCAGGGCGTGGCGCAGGGCGTGCCGGACCGCGCCCTCCCGGAGCCCGCCGACCCGGCACAGCGTCGGCTCGCCGGCCGGCGCCTCCAGCACGGCGGCGACCCGCGCGACCTGCCGCGCCGCCGGGGGCAGGGCGGCCAGCCGGGCCGCGTACAGCTCCCGGACCGGCAACGGCACCGGGACGGTGGGCGGCAGGCGCAGGCCCTCCCCCGCCGTCGAGGCGTCGGCCGGCCCCGGTTCCAGCGTCTGACAGAGCTGCGCGACGAGCAGCGGATTACCGGCGGTCAGCTGGTGCAGCTCGGCGGCGACGGCCGCCGTCACCGGGCGACCGGTGAGTGTCCGGGCCAGCTCCGCCACCTCGGCCGCGCCGAGCGGCGGCAGTTCCAGCACCGCCGTGCGGACCGTCGGGGGCGGACGCCAGGGTCGGCCGAACACCGGCGTCCGCACCTCCTCCGACCGGTAGGCGACGACGAGCAGCAGCCCGGGCGGTGGGGCGGCGGCCAGGCAACCGAGCAGCTCGCGGGACCGCTCGTCGGCGTACTGGAGATCGTCCACCACCAGGGTCAGCGCCCCGGTGGCCAGCAGCGCCTCGCGCAGCAGCCGCAGCGTGGCGTGTCCGCCGCCGCCCGGAGCCGTCGACGTCACGCCCGCCGGCCGGGAGCCGCCGGGGGGCACCGCCGACCCGGTCCGCGGGCCCCGCCCGCCCTGGCCGCCCACCGCCGCCAGGATGTCGGTGACGAGGGCGTACGGCGACGGGTCCAGCGCCGGACACGTCACGGCCACGATCGGCGCCGGCGCATCGGCGAGGGCCCGGGAGATCAGGGTCGTCTTGCCCGCCCCGGCGGGGCCGGCCACGATGAGCACGGCCGGACTCGCGCGGACCACGTCGGCGGCGATCCGCAACTCCACTTCCCGCCCGACGAATGCCGGCATCCCGCACCCACGTCACCTCGGCGCCGCATGAAAGGGTGCCGCCCACCCTAATCGTCGACCCCGGGGCAGCCAATCGCTCCGGCACGCTCGTTACCGGGGTGGAACCCGCCGCCGGCCCGGAGCGCGCCGAAGGCTAGCGGGCGCAACCGCCGTCCCGGTCGGGCCGGATCAGCGGTGCCGAGGCGTCGGAATATCCCTTGTGGGCGTAGGGGTCGCGGCCGGCGACCATGACCACGTCCCGGTAGTCCCACTTGCCGATGTGCGTCCCGGCCGGCGGCACGAACCACGGCAGCAGCGACTCCGCGCTCATGTAGTGGTTGACCAGGGCCCGCCGCAGGCCGCGCGGGCTGCGGTTGGGCAGTGACCGGTGCAGGAGGTAGCCGTTGAAGAAGACGATCGAGCCGGCGGCCACCGGCACCGGTACGGCGTCCTCGTCGCGGAACGGGAAGTCGTACGCCTCGCGGGTGCAGTCGAAGCGGGCGTCGTCGTGCTCGCGGTCCGGATAGATCACACCCGGCCGGTGCGAGCCGGGCAGGACCCAGAGGCATCCATTGTCGACGGTGGCGTCGTCGAGGGCGATCCACGCCGCGGTGAGCGAGCGGTCCCGGGTGGGGATGAAGAACTCGTCCTGGTGCCAGGCCTGGCCGGGTCTTCCCTCGCCCTTGGTGAAGAGCATGGACTGCATGGCCTTCACGTTCGGCCCGACGACGGCGGTGAGGACCGGGACGATCGCCGGATGCGCCAGCATCTCGTGCATCGGGCGGGACAGCTTGTGCGGGAAGTGGACGCAGGCGTGCCGGCGGATCACCTCCTCGTCGGAGTCGAGGGGGTCGGCAGGGCGCAGGCCGGGCACCGGTCCGCGTTCGCCCCGGCAGATGCGCAGGGCCTCGTGGCGCAGGCGTCGTACCTCGGCCGCGTCGAGCGCGTCGGGGAGCACGACGTAGCCGTCGGTGTGGAAGCGCCCGGCCAGTTCGCGCTGGGCGGGGGAGATGGATGACGCCATGATGGCAGCCATGGTGCGCTCCTCTCGGCTCGCGGAGATGCGGCAAGCATGCTGGCCGTACCGGCTACCTGACCATGGAGCTTCCTGCCCCGGGCATGGACGATCCTGATGTGGGCGGGCGCCGAGGTGGTGGTCAGGGCGGGGCCCTCGGTGGTCGGCTACCCGCCCGGTTCGCGCTACGGGCCCCGGCTGCTCACCGACTTCGAGCTGGTCTGGCTGCTCGCCGGTGAGGCGCGGTGGAGCTGGCGCCACGCGGGGCACCGCGGCGACCTGGAGCTGCGCCCGGGTCAGCTGGTGCTCGCCCGGCCGGGCGTCCACGACGAGTTCCGGTGGAGCACCCGCCGGCCCACCCGCCACGGCTACGTCCACTTCACCCTGCCGGTCGACGCCGACCAGGTCGCCTGGCCGTGGCGGCGCCGGCTGACGGACCAGGATCCGATCAACGCCCTGCTGCGCTACCTGCTCTGGCTGGGCGGACACCACGGCGCCACCCATCCCCGGGTGGCGCAGGTGGTCGGCGCGGTGGTCGACCTGTTCGTCCACGGCCCGGTCGAGGAGCCGCCACCGGTGGAGCACGGGCCGGTCGACCGGCTGCTCGACGCGGTGGCCGTGGTCTGGGCCACCGGACCACGGCCGGTCTCCCTGACCGAGCTGGGCCGGGCCTGCGCCACGTCACCGGCCCACCTGTCCCGCACGTTCACCGCCCGGTACGGCACCTCGGTGGGCGTCGCGCTGGAGCTGGTCCGGCTGGCCCTCGCCGCCGACCTGCTCAACCGCAGTGACCTGAGCGTCGCCCAGGTCGCCCGCGGCGTCGGGTTCGACGATCCGCTGTACTTCTCCCGACGGTTCCGGCTGCGCTTCGGGCTGGCGCCCTCGGCGTGGCGGGCCGGCGGCCGGGATCCACGGGTGCTGCTCGACCAGTGGGGGCTGGGGCCGCTCGCCTGGCGGCTGACGGAGCGGCACAGCTGAGTGCCGAGCTGCTCGCCCTGCGGCCCCCACGGTGGCACCGCCCGGAGCGCGTCCGGCAGCCGAGGATGACCACCCCACCGTGCCCCGGCGCTGACCGGGCGCGGGGGCGTAGCGGTCAGCGCGGCGCGGCGGTGCTGTCCCGGCTCACCCAGCCGGCCGTCGGCACGTTGTCGAACCCGACCAGCGAGACGTCGCCCGGCACGTCCGGGCCCCACACTTCGAATGGGCCGAGGGCTACGCCAAGCGGGACGTGATCGCGCGCGGCGGCCTGGGGCGCTCCACCGACACCTCGACGCGGAGTGTGGCTACGCCCGGGGGACCTACCGGCGAGGCGACGGCTTCGCCCGTACGGCGTGGGCGGCGGCTCGCGGCAGCGGGCCGACGCCGGTACGGCGACCGGGACGCAGCGCGGCGTGCCGCTGGCCGGGACCGGGACCGTCCTGCGCGGCCAGGGCGTCGGCGACGGCTCCGGTGACGAAACCGTAGACGGACTTGTGCAGCAGGTCGATGACGAGTTCGGGGCGGGGCCAGGTCTGCGGCGGCGCTCCCACGCCGGTGGCGTTCTCCAGGATCTGATCGTTGGTCAGCCGCACCACGGTGAACATCCCCGACGCCCACGCGCCCCGCATCCCGGCCTGCGCCATGACGCCGCGCAGCACGCCGAGGAGCGCGCCCTGGCCGTAGTGCATCGTCAGGTTGCGCCACCGCGGCTGCCGCCGCGGCGACTCCGGCAGGCCGGTCAGCCGGGCCAGCACCCGGGCCGGCACGTGGGAGTCGGGCCGGCCGGTCACTCGCTGCTCCACCTTCTCCGCCGCGGTCATCACCGCCGCCCCGGCCAGGCCCGCGACCAGCCCCTGCCACACCGCACGCTTCAGCATTGCCGAGACCTACCCGCCGGTCGGGCCTTCACACCCGCCCCCTCGCCGACCTGTGCCGGAACTGCCGAGGGCGCTACATCAGCGAGCCCAGCAACAGTCGCTGGCAGTCCTCCTGGTTCCATTGGTAGGGCTTGCCGCCGACGACCGCGGATATCGTTTCCCGACCCTTGTCGGAATAGCCCGGCAACTGCTGGAGCAGCGCCAGGAAGTAGGCGGGCACGGCGTTCACCACGGTGATGGGCAGCCGTACCGGGAGCGCGGACCCGCCTCTCGGCGAGCGTTGGCGCAGCGCGATAGCCGCCCTCGTCGCCTGAGTCGAGCAGTCCCGCTACGGCCGGTCGAGCCGGCTCCCGACGGGAGCCGGCTCGACCGGAGCACCGGGACGGTTCACGCCGTCGCGCAGACGGCGTACGACGTGGCGAACCAGTTGCCGGCGAACGCGTCCTCCTCGTACGCCCCGACGGTGTCGGAGGTCGGGGCCGTGGCGGCGCCCCCGTTGGGGCGGAAGTCGTCGACGACCGCCTCACCGGTCGCCCCGTCCACCTCGTAGCCGGCACCGGTGAGCACCTTCCCGGCCGGGCAGGTCGCGGTGATCCCGCGGAAGTCGGCCGAGTTGCTGGCGCTCAACGCGCTGATCCGCACCAGGCCCGGCAGCGGGTTCGCGCAGATGGCGAACGCGGTCGCGTCCCAGTTCAGGCCGGTGACGTCGGCCTCGTAGGCGCCGACGTTGACGCTCGTCGGCGCGGCGGCGGCACCGCCGTTGGGGCGGAAGTCGTCGACGACGGCTTCCCCGGTGACCCCGTTCAGCTCGTAGCCGGTGCCGGTCAGCACCTTGCCGGCGGGGCAGGCCGCGGTGATGCTGCGGAAGTCGTTGGAGTTGTTGACGCTGGTGGCGGAGACCCGCACCAGCCCGGCCACCGGGTTGGCGCAGATGGCGTACGCGGTCACCGACCAGCTGCCGGCATAGGCGTCCGCCTCGTACGCGGTCACGGTGACGGCGGTCGGCGCGACGGCGGGACCGCCGTTGGGGCGCAGGTCGTCGACCACCGCCTCACCGGTCGCCCCGTTCAGTTCGTAGCCGGTGCCGGTGAGCACCTTCCCGGCCGGGCAGGTGGCGGTGGTGGTGTGGAAGTCGTTGGAGTTCGTCGCGCTGGTCGTCGTGACCCGCACCAGGCCGGGGACCGCGGCGGACGCCGGGCTCGCCGGGACGACCACCGCGGCGGCGGTGAGACCGAGCAGGAGTACGGCCGCACGGGCGCCGAACCGCCGGGATTCCTTCTGTTGACGCATGTTGCTCTCCCGTCTGTGACCCCGACGGTGGTGGGTCGACCACCCACTGGCGGTCGCCGCTCCCGGACGCCGGGGCCGATTCATTGACGGGCTTACGCTAGGTAACTCGCCTACCAGGCATTATCTCCAAGTTGACTACGTCCAGTAGTCGACTGCGCATGCCGAGGCGCGCTGACCGCGCGTCTCAGTAGTGGGCGAGGATCTGGGTGACCGGGTGGCCGAGGAGGGTGGCCACGTCGGCGAGTTCCCGGTCGTCGAGTTCGTACCTGGCGCGGGTCGCGTTCAGGGCAGTGACCTCGAATCGGGCGAAGCCCACCGGCCAGTCGTAGCGGAGCGAGTCCAGCGGGACCACCGCGCCGCAGCACGGCACCGTCACGGCGAGGTCGTCGAAGCTCTCGCCCTGCTCCTCGATCAGGTCATGGAACCACTCCAGGTCGATGTCCCCGTCGCACCGGGAGCACGTGATCCGGGTGGTGTTCTCGCCGGCGTCGATCAGGGTGACCCGGTCGTAGAACTCGTGGTCGACCTGCTCGACCGAGTCGCCGGGGTCGGCGAAGAGTCGCGCCACGTAGGCCACGGCCGCGGTGGCGGCCTCCGGGGTGGGCTGCCAGTTCAGGTCGGTCGGGATCAGCCGGATGTACCCATCGCTCACGGCGGTCAGGATGCCGGACGTCGGCGTCGCTGCCAACGCCGGGTGGTCACACCTGGGGCGGTCCGAGTGCGACCACCGGTGGCCGCCGGACGGATGGAACGGTGCCGCATCCGGCCACCCGCAATCCGAACGTCGACGGCGGTCGCGGGACTAGGCTGATCATCACCATGACCGAGTCCGGACGACGCCGTCGTACCCCGTTGCTGTTGCTCGAGGCGGCGACGTTGCTCTCCGGCATCGGCAACGGGGTGGCCATAGTGGCCCTTCCCTGGCTGGTGTTGGAGCGCACCGGCAGCGCCACCGCCGCCGGGGTGGTCGCGGCAGCCACCGCGCTGCCGCTGCTGCTGTCCAGCCTGATCTCCGGAACGGTCGTCGACCTGCTGGGCCGGCGCCGCACCGCGCTGGTCTCCGACAGCCTCTCCGCCGTCTCGGTCGCCGCGATCCCGGTCGTCGACGCCCTGCTCGGGCTCAACCTCGGGTGGATCGTGGGGCTCGCCGTGCTCGGGGCGGTCTTCGACCCGGCCGGGTTGACCGCCCGGGAGACGCTGCTGCCGGCCGCCGCGCAGGCCGCCGGCTGGCGCATCGAACGGGCCAACGGGGTGCACGAGGCGGTGTGGGGGGTGGCCTTCCTGGTCGGCCCCGGCGTCGGCGGCGTGCTGATCGCCACGATGGGGCCGGGCCCGACCTTCTGGGTCACCGCCGTGGGTTTCGCCCTGGCGGTCCTGCTCGTCGCCGCCGTGCGAGTGCCCGGCGCCGGCCGACCGGAACGGCCACCGGCCGGTCTGTGGCGTGGCACGGCCGAGGGTCTGCGCTTCGTCTGGCGGGATCCCCTGCTGCGGGCCATCGCGCTCATCACCATGGCCCTGGTCGCGCTCTACCTGCCGGTCGAGGGCGTCCTGCTGCCGGCGTTCTTCGTCGCCCAGGGGGAACCCGCCCGACTCGGGGTGGTCCTGATGGCGATGAGCGCCGGGTCGGTCGTCGGCGCGCTCGCCTCCGGCGCCGCCGGTCGGCGGGTTCGTCGCCGTACCCTGATGGCGGTCGCCCTGGTGGTCACCGGCGCGGCCCTGCTGGGGCTCGCGTTCCTGCCGCCCTACCCGGCGATGCTCGGCTTCGCCGTGGTGATCGGCCTCGCCTACGGGCCGGTGAACCCGCTGTCCAACTACGCCATGCAGACCCGCACCCCCGAACGGCTGCGCGGACGGGTGGTCGGCGTGATGACCTCCTTCGCCTACGCCGCCGGCCCGGCGGGGTACCTGCTCGCCGGTCCCCTGGTGGAGTGGCTCGGGCTGCGGTCGGCCTTCCTCGTGCTGGCCGCGGCGCTGCTGCTGGCGGCGGTGATCGCCGCGCCCCTGCCGGTGCTCCGGATGCTGGACGAACCACCGCGGTACCCGCCCGCCCCGCCCGGCAGCACCTCCGGCGCGACGGAGGGGCCCGTCCCGCTGGGCGAGCAGTGGGCTCCCTCCGCACACCGGAACGCCGATCAGTGACCGCCACCGGCGTCCGCCGCGCTCGTCGGGTCCGGGCCCAGGTCAGGCGGGGTGGAGTCGGCCGCGGGCCACCAACTCGACGGTGAGGACGACGGCGACGGCCTCCACGGCGAGAAGTCCGACGAGCACCACCAGCTGCGTCACTCCGGCGGCGAGGGGGCTCGCCCCGCCGAGCAGCACCCCGACGAACGCGCCGGGCAGGGTCACCAGGCCCACCGTCCGGGTCTGATCCAGTGCCGGGACCAATGCCTGTCCGGCCGCCGGACGGCACACCAGCAGCACGGCGTCCCGGGGCAGCAGACCCAGGGCCAGGCCGGCTTCCACCTCGCCGCGCCGGATGGTCAGCTCGTCCAGCGCGCGGCGGCCGGCCAGCGAGGTGGCGGTCATCGCCCCGCCCGTCAGGATTCCCGCGACCGGGATGATCGCGATGCCGCGCAGCGGCACCAGGCCGGCCAGCAGCAGTCCCGCCACCACCAGCGCGCTGCCCGCGACGATCGGCGCGCCGGCCCACCACCCGCGCCCGCCGCCGGTGATGCGCCGGCCCGAGGTGCCCGCCGCCACCACCCACATCAGGACCACGAAGGCGGCCGTGGCCCACAGGGACTCGACGATGGCCGCGATCAGCAGGGACACGGCGCCCACCTGGACCACGGCGCGGACGGCGGCGATGACGACCTGCCGACCGTGGCCCAGCTTCCCGACGGACACGACCAGCGCCGCCGCGAGGGTCAGCACGACCAGCGCCACACCGAGCTTCGGACCGACCACCAGCATCGTCGAGGACATCGGGCCAGTCTCCCGCGAGGCGCCGTACCGAGCAGCCGCAGCCGGACGGACCGACCTGGCCGTCGGGGTCGCCGTGGTTGTCGGTCGCGCGGGCCTATGCTCTGCCGCGTGGACGAGAAACGGTGGAGCGGCGTCGACCTGGGCAACGTGCTGCGCGCCGTCGAGGACGCCGCCCCGGTCGACGCGGTGGAGGCGATGACCCGAGGGATCGGCGTCGACCTCGGCGCGCTGTCGGTGTCGTTCCTCATCGCGGACATGAGCGGCCGGGCTCTCGTTCGGCTGGCCCACGTTCCCTTCGGAGACCCGACCGGCCGACGCCGGCAGGACGAGGACGTCGCCACCGTGCTGCCGTTCGACGGCGGACCACAGGAACAGGCGCTGCGCTCCCAGCGCGTACAGGTCCGTCCGAGCGGAAACGATCACGTCGTGATGGCGCCCGTCACGCAACGGGGCGAAGCGATCGGGCTGCTGGAGATTTCGTTGCCGGCCACGCCGGACGACACCACCCTGGCCGAGATCTCCCGGGCCGCACACGCGCTGGCGTTCGTGGTGATCGCCGCCCGCCGGCACACCGACCTCTTCGAGTGGGGTCAGCGAACCACTCCGTTCACCCTCGCCGCCGAGATCCAGCGCCGGCTCCTGCCCTCCTCGTTCACCTGCGAGGCCGGCTCGTTCACCCTCGCGGCGTGGCTGGAGCCGGCGGCCACCATCGGCGGAGACACCTTCGACTACAGCCTCGCGCGCAACCTGCTGCATCTGAGCCTCACCGACGCCGTGGGCCACGGCGTACACAGTGCCCTGACTGCGACGCTCTGCGTCGGCAGCCTGCGGCACACCCGCCGCCGCGGTCACACGCTGCTCGACCAGGCCCAGGCCGCGAACTCGGCGCTGATCGAGAACCCACCCGGCGGGTTCACCTTCGCCACCGGCCTGCTCGGCCGGCTCGACCTGCGCACCGGCGTACTGGCCATGGTCAACGCCGGCCACCCCACCCCATTCCTGGTCCGCGACGGAGCCGTCCAGCCCGTCGCGCTGCCGGTCGATCCGCCGTTCGGCGTACTGCGACGGGGGAGCTACCGCACGACCGACGTCCCGCTGCGCCCCGGCGACCGGCTCATCCTGTTGACCGACGGCATGCTGGAACGCGGCGCCGCCCACCTCGACCTGCCCGCACGGCTGCCGGACCTCACCGAGCTGCACCCCAGGGAGGTCGTCCGCGTACTCGGCGACGCCGTCCTCGACGTGGCCGGACCCACCCTGCCCGACGACGCCTGCATGCTCGTCCTCGACTGGCACGGCGACCACGGTGACGACCGCTCCACCACAGCCGGCGCCGACCCCCACCGAGCGAGCGCTATTCCGTACGCCTGAGAGCGGAAGCGGGACGGCGGGCTGGCGGACAGGGTCGGGCCTCACTCGGCCCAGGGCTGGAAGCCGGTGTCGAGGACAGCGCCGAGGGACGCCCGCAGTCGGGCTGCCTCGTCGGCGCCGAACTTCTCCTCGAAGCGGACTTGCGCGCCGCGCCACAGCGGCAGCGCCGCGTCGATGCGGGTGAGGCCGTCCGGCGTGATCGTGACGATCCTCGCGCGGCGGTCCGTCGCCGACGGCGCGATGGTCACCAGTTGCTCCCGCGCGAGCGGCTTGAGGTTGGTGGCCATCGTCGTCCGATCCATGGAGATCATGTCGGCGAGCCTGGTGATCGTCATCGCGCCGTGGGCACTGAGCTGCCGCAGGATGGTGAACTGCGTCGCCCGAAGGCCGACCGGGCTGAGGGCCTTGTCGTAGGTCGCCGTGAGGTACCGGGCGGCCCGGCGCAGCGCCAGGCAGTTGCACGGATCGTCGAGGTTCGTCGGCGTTACGGTCATGATCCTCCCCTGGCTTCCGCACCCACGTCCGGCGCCCCGTGCTCGCGGCTCCGAGGCGTGCTCGCCTCTTCCGGGCACCCTGGCAGCTCCGCAAATACGAGCATATGCTCGTAACTGACAGCGCCCTGCAGCCGGTCACCGTGCCGGAATAGGTGCGAAACACCTACAACTCGGACGAGTGGCTCATCCGGCACAGCGTGTGAGCACCTCAACCATGCAACGGAGGATCACCATGCGTCGTATCTCCAAGCCCCTCACGTCCGTGTCGGTGGTCGTGCTCACGGCCGCCGTCGCCGTGGGTTGCTTCTTCCAGGTCTTCTGAACCCCGCCCCCACCTTCCAGCGGTACGTGATTCAGCCGTCGCGGTGCGGATCGGTGAGAGCGTCCCAGTCCTCCGCGTTCATGGGGAACGGCCCCCAGTACGGAAGGTAGAAGGCCCGCCGCGACGGATCGGCAACCGTGAACGGGGTGAACTGCGGGTCCGCGATCAGCCGGTGGACGAACTCGGCGGTCGACATGTCGAACCGGTGCCACGGCTCACCGCCCTCCGTCCGGGCGACCACAGGCCACCGATCGGATTCGGTCGAGCGGTCCGCGAGCCAGTAGTACTCCCCCTCCCTCTGGTCGCCACCCCACTGGATCAGTCCCGGCCCTTCGCCGAGCCCGTACATGTCATAGGGGGCCCACAACCCCGAGGACCCGTGCTCGTGCGCGTACTGCCGGCAGAAGGCCCACGTCCGGAGCAGCGGCTGGGCGTTGTGATCATCGGTCGGCCGCAGCAGGTCCAGGTACCCGTAGAAGGCCCCGGGCACGAAGCGCCGACACAGCTCCTTGAAGTCGGTCGGCAGCGCCACGCCGAGCCCGGCCTCCACCTGTTCCCAGTCGGCTTCCTCGGGATCCTGCCGCCATCCGGTCACCTCGACGATCCGGTCGATCCAGGGCAGATGATCATCCATGGCCCGGCAAGGTAACAGCGCAGGCCGACATCTCCCGCTCGCTCCTCAATGACTCGACCTCCCGGTGCCAGGCCCGGAAGCGCTACGGTCATGAGGACGAGGGGTGCGGGTGGGAATGAGACGGATCATGTCGGTCGCCCTGACGGCGATCGTTTGTCTCGCGCTGACGGGCTGTCCGCAGGGCGGGGCCAGTGACGGCGCCTGCGAGTCGCCGCCGCCAGGAACATCGCCCCCGCCCTGCAACGACCACCCTGAAGCCCCGGCGTGACAAGGGACGGTCTGCGGTCGGCCTCGGGTAGTGGCTCGCTGTCATCCCGTGATGATGACCGGATGGACGACCTCAGAATCCGAGACCGAGAACCAGCGGACCTGCGACGTTGCCTCCCGGTCCTCGCCGACGTGCATCGCCTGGACCGCTACCCGCTGAACTGGCCCGCTGACCCACACCGATGGCTGTCTCCGGACAACGCCCTGCACGCCTGGGTCGCCGAGACAGGATCCAGCACCGTGGTCGGCCACGTCGCCGTCCACCGCGCCAGCTCGGCGACAGACCCTGCCTCAGCGCCCGTGGCCGAAGTCAGCCGCCTGTTCGTCGCCCCGGCCGCCCGCCGCCACAACGTGGCAACCAGGCTCCTGCACCACACCCGCCAATGGGCCACCGAGCACCAGCTCGGCCTCACTCTGCACATCGTCGACCATCCCCGGTCAGCCGCCGCCATCGCCCTGTACGAGCGCAGCGGCTGGCAGCACACCCACACCGCCACCGCCGCCTGGACCAGCCCTGAGGGTCGACCCGTACGTCTGCGCCGCTACACGCTCGCCGACAAGGTGCCGCCGAACCGGAGCGCGTGATCTTCCAGCCGGACGTGTCACGCACGTCCTGATCGATACGCCAGCAGTCGGCCGTCGAGCTGCCGGGCGCGCTACGACTGAGCGGAATGGGCCTTATCCGAGACTCAGGTTGTGCTGCTCCAACGCACTCTGGATGATCCCGAGCGCTTTCGGTCCCATGCCATGCAGCTTGGCCAGCTCGGCACGCGGCACCCCTACCAGGTCGCGCAGCGTGAAGTAGCCGGCGTTGTTCAGGGCTCGGGTCGCTGGCGCACTGGTCTTCGGCAGGGTGTCGAGGGAGGAACTCACGCCTGGGATCCTAAGCGGATGGATATCCACGAGCCCACGAATCACGACGTGTTGACGCGTCGCTACCCCGTGCTACTCGGGCCGGTGGGCTTCACCCGCATGACGCGGACGATTCCAGACTCGTGCAGCCGTTGTGCCTGGACTGCTACGACCACGACCGGATCCGGCGTGAACGTCCTGCCCAGGAGCGCTCATCCCACAGCGCGACGACCGTCGGGGGAAACGACCGGAACCAGGCGGCAAGATCTTGGCAGGATGGCAGCGTGATCTTCACCCCTCGTCTCCTGGCGTCCTTCCGCGTACCGGCGAACGCCCCGCGCGTACCCGACTTCCCCCAGACCGCAGACACGCCCGCCGTCCAGCGGTGGCCGCATCGCCGCCTCGTGGTGATCCGCC
Organism: Micromonospora psammae; assembly: GCF_036902725.1. Taxonomy (NCBI): domain Bacteria; kingdom Bacillati; phylum Actinomycetota; class Actinomycetes; order Micromonosporales; family Micromonosporaceae; genus Micromonospora; species Micromonospora psammae. The sequence continues at coordinate 27,653 of NZ_JBAKHM010000026.1, forward strand.
GGGACGATGAGCTGTTGGCGTACGACCTGGACCGGCTCCTCGCCGGTGACGACGCTCCCGCCGCCCGGTTCCCGGCGCCGTGGCCGCGCGGGGCGGGCGGGCGTGATGCGGTGAGCCCCACCCTCGACCTGGCTGTCTTCAGCGGTCAGCACGCGCTGCACGCGGTCGACGCAGCCGGCAGGCTGCGCTGGCGGGTGCGGCACTCATGCTGGGCCTCGTCCTGCTTGTCAATCCACGACTCCTACACCGAGTACGCGGGCAGCGACGGGCACCGCCACCCCGATCGGGGCTCCTGCTGGATCAGCGCGGACGGCTCCACGGTGTGGGCCCACGTACGTACCCCGCTGCCGGGTGACGTCGAGCCGGAGTACGACGAGGAGTGGCTCGTGCTCGACGCCGTCGACGGTCGCATCCTGGGACGGGCCTCGACCGGCACCGCGGCCGCCGGTTCCCACCACATCCCTCACCCGGACCCGGGCCAGATGGGCCTCAGCGTCGGCGAAGGCCAGGACGGTGCGCCGCTGCGGTGGGGCCGGTGGGACGGCACTCGGCTCACCGTCACCCGCATCGGCGACGACGACCGCTGCCTCGTCGATGTCAGCCCCGGCGGGAGGCGGTTCCTCACCATCGCTCACTCAGGGAGGCAGCCGGCGATCCATCGTCTTCCCGACGGCGCGGTGACGCACGAGGTCGCCGCGCACCACCGGCTTCCACCGCACCCTGAGGCGCCGTCGGGCGCCGAGGACGAGCACTTCTGGGGGTACGAGTGCGGCTTCGTCGACGAGGGCAGGGTCATCGCGAGCACCAGGCGGAGGTACGGGCACCCGCGGCACTGGCTGATCGACACGGCGCGGGGCGAGGTGCTCGGCCAGGTGGAGTACCCGATGCGTGTATCGGAGGACCCGATGGCGCTTGGCGACGGCACCTGGCTCACCTCCGGTGAGAAGGACCGCTTTGGGCTTCTGCTGTGGACTCTCTGAACTGGCATGGGTGGCGTCGTTGATGCCGAGGTCACGGGCCACCGACCACCGCAGGCGCGATGAGGATGGATGGTGTCCACCCCACAGCCACCACCCACGACTGTTCTTGCAGGTTCAGTTCTCGCGGTTCGGGTCGCCGAGAGCGTCCCACTCCTCAGAAGTGGTGGGGAACGGCTGCCAGTACGGCAGGTAGAACGGCCGCCACGTCCCAGTGGCCATCGAAAACGACTCCAGCTCCGGGTCCGCGAGCATGCGGTAGACGAACTCCGTCATGGACATGTCGAACCGGTGCCACGGGTGGGGTGGGTCGTGCCGAGCGACCACGGGCCACCGATCAGACTCCACCGAGCGGTCCGCCAGCCAGAAGTACTGACCCCCGGACGAGTCGTGACCCCATTCGATCAGCCCGGACCCCTTGTCGGGCCCGTACAGATCGTGCGGGGCGTACAAGCGCGCGGCGGGATCGTCATGCTCGCTCACCCAACGCCGGCTGGAGTTCCACCACCCGAGCAGCGAAGTCGAATCGTGATCGTCGGTCGGTCGCAGTAGGTCAAGGACCCCCATGAACAGGCCCGGCACGAACCGCCGGCACAACTCCTTGAAGTCGCTAGGCAGCGTGACGCCGAGCTCGGCCTCCGCCTGCTCCCAGCCGACACCGCCCTCAGGCTCGTGGCGCCACCCGGTCACGTCGATGATCCGGTCAATCCAAGTCAGCTGATCATTCACGGCCGGCAAAGTAACAGCACGGGCGGACATCATCTCGCCTGGTCGTCACCCGCCCGCTGACCGTTGCTGCACTTCGCTGCTGGGCGACAGCAGAAAGGCCACCCCCCGAAAGCCGGGAAGTGGCCTTTGACCTGCGTGGGCGATACTGGGATCGAACCAGTGACCTCTTCGGTGTGAATGTTGATCTCGTCCCCTGGCGCGCTTCAACCGATGCCACTTAATGCCGTCAGGTTCGAGCCCGCCACCGTTGGAGGTCGTTCAGGCTGGGTTGACCCCGGCCACCTTGCTGACTTCCTGCTGACTTCGCCGCCCGACCGGAACTGGATGGATTCGGCCATGCCGCCGAGCCATGCGCGTCGACCGCGTCAATCTGCCCCGTGGAAGTCCTCATGAGATTCGTAAATATTGTCTCTTGAAATGCTGTTCTTGTGAGCGCAACCTTCACACTTCCACGTATACCGATGGTCATCAAAACCAGTCTGACCGTTTAGGTGCGCTCCGCACCTGTCGCAATACCAATCAACGTCTGGGAACCTTGCATTCACCGCGATACCTCTCTTTCGAGGAAGGACAAGTTACTCACGCGAGGTATGGTTTGATTAGTCGTCATCTTCACCGTACCCATAGAGGGTGTTCTCGTGCCCGCAATGACGGCAGATGGTGTAAGCGTAGGCGTTGTCGCCGTCCTCCCAGGGAAGAATAATTTCTCCTCCGGACAGATCCCCTTGTCAGGCAACGCACTCTCTCATGTCGGCTCCTTCCTTCCCCTCGAATGCTTTTGGATTCAAGATTGCATTCGCCAAGGCCCGCCAGCCCCTTGGACTGGTAGCGACCCCGCCAGGACAAAACCGTGGTACGACACGCGGCACTACAAGGCAGGGGCGGTGAGTCCGGCCAGCAGGTTCTGGTAGGCGGTGGGGTGAACGATCGGGATGCCGTACTGTCGAGCCTTCTTGGCCTTGCCCGACATGGTGTCGGGGTCTGCGGCGACTAGAAGGCGGGTCTTCTTCGTGACGCTGTTGCCCACTTGGAGGCCTGCAGCTTCTGCTTCCTCCTCCCACTCCCACCGCGGCGGCTCCATGGCGCCGGTGAAGACCACCATGTCACCGGGCTGGAGCCGCCAGGCGTCACGCCGACGCTGCCGCGGGATGTCGGTAGCTGCGGCGGCCAGAGCCTTGTCGACGTCGGATCGTTGGAGGCCGAGCAATCCGGCCACCTGGTCCAAGTCATGGCGCTCATTCGGGGTCAGGAGGCCGTCTTCAAGCGCGATCCCAGCGAGGCTGGCTAGGTAGGTTCGGTGTAGGTGCTCGACGTCGACGCGGGCGAGCCCAAACGCCTCCGCCGTGGCGACAAGCGCGTCGGCCTCCGTGGCCGAGATGTGCCGGTCAAGGAGCGCCTGGTCGAGCAGGTCCATGTAGGCGTCGCGCTGTGGCTCCTGCAGCCGTGGCAACCGGTCGACCAGTCGGGCCAGGAAGTGCTGTTCCCGCTGGCCTGCGGCACGCCGTTGAACGGCCACCACTGGGTGCGTGGCAATCGATGGCCAGGAGAGTCCCGCGGCCGCCGTTAATGCAGCTGCCCAAGGGGGCGGGCTGCCGGCTGCTGTGAGGTAGTAGCTCAGGAGTTGGGCGGCGGCACGGGCGTCATGCAGCGCTGAGTGCGCCTGGTACGGCGGCAGCCCAGCCACCCGACAGCAATCGTGCAGGCTACGACTGGCCACAGGCAGGAAGTGCGAGGCCAGCCGCATCGTGCAGAGGCCAGCTACCTGGTCGATCGGTGCATGGATCCCCACGCGCTGGTACTCGGCGCGCAGGAACGGGCCGTCGAAGGTCAAGTTGTGAGCGACCAGGACCCGCCCGCGCAGCATGCCGACGAGGTGACCAGCAACCTGGTCGAAGCGAGGCGCCCGCCGTGCCTCCGCGGCAGAGATGCCGTGAATGAGCTGTGGCCCGAGGTCGCGGTCCGGGTTGACCAGGCTGCACCACTCGTCAGTAATCCGACCGCTCTCGTCAGCGTGCACAACCGCCACTTCGACGATTCGGTCGTGCCAGCTGGTGCGAAGACCCGTGGTTTCGAGATCGATGACTGCGTACACGTCGCTCCTCTACGCCGAGACCAAGGAGGTGCGGGCGGCGGCCCTACGCAGTCGCGCCAACCACCGCGGCGGGAGCGGCTGCGGGTCACCCAGCGCGCGCAGGTAGACGCGGCGGTACCGCGCCTGCTCGGTGTCCTGCCACAGCTGGGCGGTACTGGCGACAACGGCGGTCAGCGCCAGAGCCGTCGCCGCGACCGGTGACGCAGCCGTGGAATGGGCCCGGGCGGCCCACTTGGCGAGCTCCTGCTGGTCTGGCATCTCGGTTGGCCACGCCAACCGAGCGATCTTCGACTTCGTGCTCGCCCTGTGCTGCTCCACCGCAGCCGCATAGACATGCCGGTGTTCGTCGATCTCTGCCAGCAGCTCGGGGATGGTGACGATGTTGCACCGGAGGGCGGTGAGCAGTTCGGCCGGCAGGACCTCGGCGATCCTGGCCAGGGCTGCGGTAGGGGCCTCTTCGTCCCAGCCGACCAGGCATCGGTCCTGCATCATCCACATAATCCGACGCAGCTGCTCGGGGTCCCGTTCGATCTCGTCGAAGCGGACCACCCACGCTCCACCTGCGCGACCCGTCGGGCTGAGGCGCCACACGGCCAAGGCGTCGGCACCGCTGCTATCGAGCCCGACGGCCAGAACTCCGTGGCCCCGCGCGCCGGGCACGTAGTCGACCGTGACGGACAGCTCGTTCTCGGATGCCTCCACACCGAAGCTCATCGCAGGTCCTCAATAGTTGACAGCGGGAGGATCACCGTAACGGCCGCCGGTGACACCCGGGGTCAGCCATCTGGGCTGTTCAGTTGCCTGGACCGCGATCTACGCTCGCACTAGCGTCCAGTCTCGACAGCACTTGCCGTCTTCCGAAGAGCCCGAGCTCGGCCTGATTCTGAATGGGTGCAGGAGCGCCTGGATGCTTGGCCGACCGCTGTAGGGCTAGCCCTTGCAGAGCCTAGACGCGCCGCAACAAGTGTCGTGGTCGTGTCCTAGAGTGCCGCCATGGTCGACCGCATCTACGGTGACATCCCTGGCTTCCCTGTGGGCACCACGTTCGTCAACCGCGCAACCCTGGCAGCATCCAAGGTTCACCGGCCCCTCCAGGCAGGCATCTGCGGCGGGATCGACGGCGCTGAGTCGCTCGTCGTCTCAGGCGGCTACATCGATGACGAGGACTACGGCGACGAGCTCGTCTACACCGGCCAGGGAGGGAACGACCCGGCTACCAAGCGGCAGATTGCCGACCAGGAGCTGACTCGCGGAAACGCGGGGTTGGCACGCAGCCAACTAGACGGCCGGCCGGTTCGGGTTGTCCGGGGCGCTGGCGGAGACCGGAAGTACTCCCCCGCCAGCGGGCTCCGGTATGACGGCCTATTCCGAGTGGTCGACCATTGGCACGAGACGGGCAAGGACGGCTACCGCATCTGGCGTTTCCGGCTGGTGACGCTCGACAGCACCGACCTGCCGCCTTCTCCCCCCGCAGGCGCCACAGGGCCCGCTGAGCGAGTCGCGACCGTCGTTCAGCGCCTGATTCGCAGTACGAAGGTAGCTGTCCAGGTGAAGCTCATGCACGACTTCACCTGTCAGGTGTGCGGCCTCCGACTCATGACGCCCGCGGGCCCCTACGCGGAGGCTGCTCATATCAGGGCTCTCGGAAAGCCCCATGACGGCCCGGACGAACAGGGCAACGTCCTCTGCCTGTGCCCCAATGACCACGTCCGCTTCGATGCCGGCTCCATCTACATCGACGCTGCCTGGATAGTCCGCGACAGCAGCACGCACGCGGAGGTCGGCCCGCTGCGGAAATCCGCCGCGCATGCCATCGACCCTACTCAGCTGGCCTACCACCGAGAGCATCACGTCCCGTAGTAGTCGGCTCTCCAAAGTCTGCTAACCGCAATCGAGCACCTGAGCCATGGGAGTACCAATGGGCCCGGAGGAAGCATTACTCCGTCCCTCCCGGCTGTACCGAGCTGAGGAGGTCCGTGGACGAGACTGCCCGATACCTGCGGCTCCCGGCGTGTACGCCTGGTACTTCACATCCCTACCACCTCTGGTGCCGGTCGCCGGTTGCCATCGACGGGACGCGGCGGTGTTGCTCTACGTGGGCATCTCGCCGAAGGCGCCGCCGAGCAACGGCCGCCCTCCAAGCCAGCAGACCATCCGCAGCCGCATCCGCTATCACTACCGAGGCAACGCAGCCGGGTCCACGCTGCGCCTGAGCCTTGGTTCACTCCTCGCAGACGAACTCGAGATCTCCCTAAAAAGAGTCGGCAGCGGGAAGCGTCTGACCTTCGGCCGAGATGGCGAGAATCGGCTCACCGCTTGGATGGCCGAGCACGCCCAGGTCGTGTGGACCGCGACGGACCAGCCGTGGAAGCTTGAGGAGGAACTCATCCGGTCATGCGTGCTTCCACTCAACCTCGACCAGAACCGCCACAGCTCGTTCCATAGCCAGCTCTCCGCCCTTCGCGCCGCACAGCGGACGCACGCGCGGCTGCTGCCTGCGGAGCGATGACCGCCGCTTGACCTACCTGCCACTGCTGGTCTCTGGTCCACTGCCGCAGGTCGTGATGACAGAAGCCGGCGTACAGGTCGACTCGTCCGTCGCCCACAAGGTCGCAGCCTAGGTCAAGGCTGCGACCTCACCGTGTAGCTCGTTGCCTATGGGCGTTGCTGGTCATCGGTAGTCGACTCTTGACGCCCTGAATACGCCCTGACGCCCTGAGAGCGCCCTGATCTTGCTTGGTAGCGGGGTCGGGGGTCGGGCAGTTTCCGTCTATGCCGCTCGCCAGCGGAGACGGCTGTCGATGGCGGAGGTTCGTCCTAGAGGCTGTGATGGTAGGGCGGGTTAAGTCGGATCTCACCGAAGTCTTGCTGGACTGGTCCGAAAGCTTTATCGCCAGCTTGTCAAGCCCGTTCCAGCCACCGACCTCTTCGCTGTGAATGTTGATCTCGCTGCAGTGATGCTCTCATCTGTGCGACCTGGTGTCGTTGTATGCGCCTGGGTCATCATTCAAGCTTGCATAGCGGTGGATACCGCTTGGCCTCCTGCTGACCTCTTGCTGACAGAACCATAAGGCGCGCCTGCCTTGGCTGACGGTGCCGAAGCCCTGATGGAGGGCATGCAGCTCGGTGCCGACGCGGTGCTCCTGCCAGTCAGCGACGTTCAGTCAAGCTTCTCCATCTTGGGCACTTGACCCGCAAGCTGACATGCAGCAGCATTGACGGACGTGTCCTATTGCCTCGCTCGGTCAGGATTGATTAGTCGATGAGCGATCTCACAAGCTACCCCATCCGGAAGCTCTTGGACCACATCTACGGAGGCCAGATTAGGATTCCCGCTTTCCAGAGAGGTTTCGTGTGGGATGCAGATCATGTTGCCCATTTCCTCGACAGCATCTACAAGGGCTATCCTTTTGGCTCACTGCTCTTCTGGCTAACGCAGGAGAGGCTGACGTCCGAGCGTAAGCTTGGGCCGTTTACCTTGCCTGCACCCCAGGATCGTTATCCGATTACTTATGTGCTCGATGGGCAGCAACGAGTCACTTCATTGTTCGTGACGTTTCAAACGGAGTTCGTGCAGCCTCACGATCCTGAATGGCGCTCGGTCTATTTTGACTTGTCGGCTCCAGAAAACGTTCAGCAATCGCAGTTCGTGGCCCTCCGACCGAACGAGGTGGACCAGGCGGCTCATTTCCCTCTGAACTCACTCTTCGATTCGGTTTCATACAGGCTAGCTTCAGCCAGGTTCGTGCATGAACGCGAGATACGCAAGATTGACAGGCTGCACAGTGTTTTCAAGGAAGCTCAGCTGCCCATCCAAATGATGGAAACCGAGGACCGAGCTACCGTAGCTATCGTATTCGAACGCATCAACCGGATGGGTGTCGAACTTACGACCTTAGAGCTTCTTTCCGCGTGGACATGGAGCGAAGAGTTCGACCTCAGAAATAAGCTTGAACAGCTGCAGGAAGAGCTGGAGGACTTCGCCTTCGGCGACATCGGCGCCGACCCCAACTTGGTTCTTAGATGTTGTGCGGCCATTCTAAAGGGTGACCCGTCGGTCGAAGTCCTTATGAACCTCGATGGGACAGAGATTCGGGACAACTTCGAAAGGGTCGAGAACGGGATAAAGGGTGCGATTGAATTTCTTAAGAAGCAGCTAAAGGTTGCCACGATCAAAACCCTTCCGTATCCGCTCATGCTCGTACCGCTGAGCGTCTACTTCGCCGTCCCAGGTGCGGCCCTGCGGGTGACGCCTGAGGAAGAGGTTGCGGCATTACGGCGATGGTTCTGGCGATCGTGCTTTTCTGAGCGCTATAGCGGTCAGTCTGTGCGCGCCGCTAGGGCGGATGTGGTTGAAATGCAGAAGCTTCGCGAAGGGGCAGCAAACACGCTCGGCCATTTCGCGGTAGAAATCGGGGATTACTTTTTCCTCTGGACAGATTTTCGGATCAACAGTGCGAAAACTGCTACGTTCGTAACGATGCTCGCTCAGCTCAATCCTCGAAGCTTTATTTCTGGAAACTTCGTTGACTTAGATCGGGTGCTACAGGCTTACAACAAGGCTGAGTTCCATCACATCTTTCCGCGCGCATTCGTAGAGAATGAGCTGCCCGAGGCGCGCCACAGTATCTTCGTTAATTCGCTCGCAAACTTCTGCTTTCTGTCTCGCGCAGACAATAACAAAATTCGGGCAAGCGCACCCTCCGAATATCGCAAGCTCATGCCTAAAGATGAGGTGACGCTTAAGGAGATTCTAGACTCCGCTTGTGTCAGCCCTGTCCTCTTCGCAGATGACTTTGAAGCATTCATTGTTAATCGAACGAAGACACTAATCGAAAAGGCCTACCAATTGTGCGGGATTGAGCCGGAGTCGAGGCAGAGACATGGAAGGGCAGAGACGCCTGACATGACCTTCGTGCGGCCCCGACTGGTGGTTGAAAGGCGGGCAGAAGCAGCGGGAAGTGATACGCCCTGACGGACGTAGAGGTTTCCCATTGATGCCATCCCGTCTGCCGCCGACCCACACTCCGTGGAGTGGGCCAGGGCCAGGGTGACAAGGTGGAGCGCCCTGCCGGACGTACGACCTTGTCACCCTGGCCCTGGTCTGCTCGGCTTGCCTGGGTCGGTGGTAGACGGGATGGCAGCTCCTCAACCACCCACCCACCGGAACCGTTCGGCAACTCCATCTCGGAGTCGTTTGGCCCCCGCCGGAGGCAGCTCTAACCCCGACCCTTCCTCGCCTCTCACCTTCTCCCCAGCCTCTTCCTGTCTGGTCCTCGGGGAACTCGACCGGGAGACAGGTGCGGATGAGAGCGCTTGCGGCGCCGCAGGGGATGGCGTCAGCGGTCCCGGGGATCGTTCGCCAACTGGTCGCCCGACGCGTCGCACAATCTGCTGCGCCTCCGGAGCGCTGGGAACGGGTGAGGGAATGTCTGCCGAGCCTTCTGGCCCCGAGACTGGTCACCGGACACACTGACTGATCCAGGGGCGACGCGCGGGGCGGGGCGTGGTTTGCGGGCCGGCTGACTTTCCGCCCCGGCGCCCGTGGGCGCCGGGGCGGCGGCTCCGCAGGAGCCGGTTGCCGCGCCCCGACCCGCGCCGCGCGGAGCGCCTTGATCTAGTACAGGTCAATTCGGCAACAGATCACCGGCAGCTCCGAGCCGACCGCGGCCAGCACGACAACAACCTGCCGCCCGACAACTTCCGCCCGCAGCGACCACGCAACCCCGGCGCCGTACCGGCATCCGCTCGGCACAAGCTGCCTCGGACCGATCCGCCAGCCCGAGACGGCTTCCTTCCGTTGCCCCGGCGCGTCTTCGGCCTGCGCCCTCTACGGCGCTTCGGCCACCCACTCCAACCTCTCCCCCGCCCCCTGCCCTTACTGGGACCAGGGCTTACCGGTGCCCTTGTACTGCGACACGGGGATGGGGGACACGCCGTCGCGCATCTTGGCGCGGTAGAGGATGCCGTACACGTGGTCGATCTCGTGCTGGACCAAGCGGGCCACTCCCCCGGTGAAGGCGGTGATCCGAGTGGTGCCGTCGACGTCCTGGTGCTCGACCTCGATGCCGTGGGGCCTGGGCACCATCCCTCGGACGTCAAAGAAGCTCAGGCATCCCTCGTACTGCTCGTCGGTGTCGGCGGTCTCTGCGATCACCCTGGCGTTGAGCAGCGTGATGATCTGACCGTCGGGGGTCCGCACAAGACTGGCGTTCCGGCTGATACCGATTTGCGGCGCAGCGATGCCCATGCCCTTGGCGAACTCGTGCACCTGCGCGGCCTGCTCCATCATCGTGGACAGTTGCGCGATGACCCGCCGGGCATCCTCCGACTCGGCGGGCAGGTCGAAACGGCGGGCTTCGGTGGTAAGGATGGGGTCGCCCTCCTGCACGATCCCGACCTGCTGCATCCGGTCGCTCGGGGTGAGCGTGTCCACCTGGTCCTCCTTCTCGGTTGCTGCCTTGAAACGCCACGCGATACGGAAGCGCGTGTGCAGGGGCGGCTCGGTCGTTGCCCAGGTGAACGTGACGTTCTCCCCGTCGCTCTCCCTCGTGATCGGCGTACGGAAGGCGGACGGCTCCGCGGTCATCGACGTTTCCGTACCCCACACGACGGGGTCGAGGGCTGCCGGAAGGGTTAGAGACAGGCTCAGCCGTCGAGTGGGCAGCCGGATGGCGCGCTGCCACCATGGGCCCCACTTGTGCGCCGAGACGGTGTAGACGTACTCGATCCATCGTTCTTCGCCCGGATACAGCGGGAAGCGGCCGTCCTGGTTCTCGAACTGCAACCAGACCTCTTTGAAGGCGTCCCGATCGTGCATGATCGTCCACGCCATCGACTCACCCGCGCACCATGCGGTCAGGTTGATTTCCGCCCAGGTGAGCGGGTCGTTCCGGTACAGGTGGTTCGACCGCTCGGGATCGCCGGGGTGACGATCAACAGCGATGCGTACCAGGTACCGGGTGACCGGCTCGCTGCCGATGTTGCGTAGCAACCGCCGCACTCGGGTGCGGTACACGCCGTCAGCCAGTGTGAGTTCGGCGTGCTCGTGCTCCACGACCAAGTCGGTGCCCGGCGCAGTCTGGGGATCAGGTACAACCGCCTCGGGTCGACGCTGGGAGGGTGCCGGGTGAACCTGCGTCGCCGCGTGCAGCTCGCGCCAGCGTCGGATGAGCGCCTGCCCCGCCTTCAGTCCTCGGTCGGCGCTCTCCGCGAAGTCTCGGCTCGGGACGATGGTGCCGCCTTCGACCTTGCTGACGTACGACGGGGTGTAGCCGACCAGACCCGCGAGAGCCTTCTGCGAATAGCCGGCGACCTCGCGCCAGTGGCGCAGTTCCGCGACGAAAGCGGCGTGCTCCTCCGACAGCTGCTCCCGGTCCTGATTCACCGACGGTCCTCCCGTGGCCCTGTGAATGGAATGAACGGCGGTTGATCGCTGGTCACCCTGTCGGCAACCGGTTCTCACCGGCTGTCATGGCTACATGCCAAAGACAGCAAGCGAGGCTCAACGCTTGGTACGGCGAGAGCCCTCCAACGCAGCAACCCGGGCCTGTAGGTCCGCCAGGTCCGCGCTCTGCTTCTCGACAACGTCCGCAAGCTCAGCCAGGCGACTGGACACGTCTGGCGCCGACCGTCGCTGGTCCACGACGAAGACTCCCCGCCCCTGCCAGGACTCGACCAGCCCCTCATCACGGAGCAGGCCGATCGCCCCGGTGACGGTCATCAGCGCGACCCCGTACTGCTTCGCCAGCTCCCGGCCGGACGGCAGCCTGGCGCCCGGCTCGTACTCGCCGTTCTGCACCGCGCGCCGCAGGTCATCCGCGATCTGCACGTACGGAGGCCGCGGGTCGTTCGGGTTTACCTCTCCCACGCCGACAGCTTACCCAGAGCGACCTAGAACTCCCGCAAGGTCGATCAATGGCTGAGGCTAGACTGATCTAGATCGCACTAGTACAGTCTATTCCAGTTCAGACGGTTACCGCCGTCGAAGACGCATCAACAACAGGAGGTAGCGATGGCCCTCAGGGGTGGCACGCGGTTTGCGGTTCCGTTTGAGGCGGTGTTCCCGCACGGGTGCGTGTTCGTGCCGGACTCGATCGCGGAGGCGCAGGACTTCAACGAGGCGACCCGGCAGCGGACGCCGTCGAAGGACAAGCTGACGGGTCAGCGGGTGTGGCAGTGCCGGGTGATGGACATGGACCCGGAGCTCGGATCGCGGTCGCGTGAGGTGTCGATCAAGATCCTGTCGGATGTGCAGCCGGTGCCGCCGGTGGGTCCGTTCCAGCCGGTGGAGTTCGAGAACCTGGCCGTGACGCCCTACGTGGGCAGCAACGGCCGGCTGGCGTACTCGTTCCGGGCGTCCGCGATGGTCGCGCCGAAGACCCTGGCCGAGTCGCGGAAGGCGGCTGCCTGATCTCACGTGGTGCGCGGGGCGGCCCATGCCCTAGGAAAGCCGGCCGCCCCGCTGCCCGATCCAAATCCTCTCGGCCTGGAAGGACAGGTCCATCATGTCAACTGTTCTGGACTGGACGCGCGGCGGTGGTGCCGGCGAGCCGTCCCCCTGCGTGATCTGCGGGAAGCCGGCGATCTGCCGCAGTCCCGCCGGTAAGCCGGTGCACAAGGTCTGCGCCGAGGCGTGGACCGAGCAGCGCACCCGCAAGGCGGTGGCGTGATGCGCGCCCCGCGGGTGAACTTCCGCCGGTTCCAGATCACTGCCCCTTGGCCGCTGGTCTGGACCTTCACTGCGGTGTTCCTGCTGGCTCGCCTCGCGGTTCTGCTGGCCCGGCTGAGTGTCGCCGCGGTGCGGCACTGGCGGGCTTGGCCTGTCGTCGCCCTCGTCCTGCTCGCCGTCGACGCCTACCGGGATCACGGCTGGTGGCCTCACCTCCTGGTCGTCATCGTCGCCGCTGTCTCGGGCATTGTCTGGTGGTGGCGGGGACGCGAGTCGTTCCACCGCCTGGTCGTCCTGCGCGCCGTCTCCTGCTGGCGACGGCTGTGGGTGTATCGGCGTCAGTGGCACGAGGTCATGAGCCTGTGCGGGCTGGTAAAGAAGTACGACGGCGGGGAGAAGGTTCCGACGCTGCTGTCGGTGCGCTGCACCTACGCCACCGACGAGCTGGTCCTTCGGATGCCTCGCGGGCAGAACCCGGAGGTCTATCACAAGGCCGCGCGGGACCTGGCCTACTCGTTCGGCACCCGCCACTGCCGGGTCTTCTCCGGCCGTCGCCAGGCACCTCCGCTGCGGGCCGGCCGGTTGGCGTGGCTGCTGCGACTGATCGACCGGGTCCGCTTCCGCGACCGCCCGCGTCACGTCTGGCTGGTGTTCATCCGCCGCGACCCGCTGACCCGGATCGTCGCCCCGCTACCCGTGCCGACCCGGCCGGACTTCGCTGCGCTGCCGTTGGGGCTGCGGGAAGACCTGGCCGTGTACTGCCTACGCCTCCTGGCTACCCATGTGCTGATCGGTGGGGCCACGCGGATGGGCAAGGGCTCGGTGATCTGGTCGCTCATCCGTTCCCTCGCCGCAGGCATCCGCTCCGGCCTGGTCCGGGTATGGGCCATCGACCCCAAGGGCGGCATGGAACTGGCCATCGGCCGGTCGCTGTTCTCGCGCTACGTCGATGACGACTGGTCCCGCATGGCTGACCTCCTGGACGACGCCGTCGCCCGGATGCGGGCCCGTCAGCAGATCCTGCGGGGCAAGGCCCGAGTGCACACGCCGACGGTGGATGAGCCGCTGATCGTCGTCGTCATCGACGAGATCGCCGCCCTGCTGGCCTACCTGCCCGACAACGAGATCCGCAACCGCATCGCACAGTCCCTCGGGCTGCTGCTGTCCCAGGGTGCCGGGCTCGGCGTCCTGGTGGTCGCCGCTACCCAGGACCCCCGCAAGGAAGTCGTCTCCGTCCGCGACCTGTTCCCGACCCGCATCGCCCTCGGTCTGACCGAGCGCGGCCACGTCGACCTGCTCCTCGGTGACGGCGCCCGCGACCGCGGTGCACTGGCCGATCAGATCCCCCTGTCGGGCAAGGGCGTCGCCTACGTCCTGCTGGACGGTCAGCCCGAACCGGCGCGGGTGCGTTTCTCCTTCATCTCTGACGACCTGATCCGCGAGATGGCCGCGACGTTCCCCGCCCCGGCCGACGCGCAGCCCGAGCCGATTGCGGCGCCGGCTCAACGCAAGCCCGCCAGGACCAACGGCAACGGCGGGCGCACCTACCGGCCCACCCCGTCGAAGCAGTCGGCGCCGCTGCTGCCGCCGTCGCTGCTCAACGCCCTGGACCTCGACACCACCCCGAGCGGAGGTGACCCCCGATGACCGCCCACGATCTGCCCGAGTCGGCCCCGGTCCCCATGCCCTACGCCGACCAGCCCGACGACGCCCCCGAACCTCGCCGGTTCTACCGGCTGCGCGCCCCGCACGTCGACAAGGCATCCGTCCCGGTCACCGTCCGGGTCACCCCTGGCGATGACCTCTACGTCGCCGTCGGCGCGGGCCGCCGCCGCATGTACCTGACGCCCTCGGAGGCGTGGGCGCTGTGGCGCTGCCTCTCCGAAGCCGTCGCCTCTACCGGTGAGCCGCCGGAGTGGATCCGCGTGCACATCACTCCCACCACCCGCTGACGCTGCCCGACCCGCAAAAAGGAGTCCCGTGATGGCTGCCCGTCGACTCACCCTGCGCCCGATCCGCCGCATCTGCCTCGACCTCAACCACACCGACCCCGACCAGACCTGCCCCTACTGCGCCCCCGACGCCCACGTCGACGCCATCCTCGACGCCGCCCTCATCCGCCACGCCCAGCTCGCCGCCGACGACGCCGAGATGTGGGGGTGGGCCGCATGAGCCGCCTGCGCAACGGTGACCGATGGGAAGCCGCCGCCCTGGTCGTCATCCTCCTGGCCGTCGGCGGGATGGCCGGGGCCGCGTCGTTCACCCACGTCAAGGACTGGACGATGGTCCACGCCCCGGCCGGGACCGGGGAGTGGTTCGGCTGGTCCAACGCGGTCATCTCCGAACTGACCCCCGCCGCGGCGCTGCTGGTGATTCGGCGGCGCCGCCGCCGTGACCCGCACGCCCCGGTGCTCTACCCGCTGTCGATCCTCGTCGCGGCGGTGGCGCTGTCTCTGGCCGCGCAGATCGCGGTGGCCAACGACAGCTTCTCCTCCCGGCTGCTGTCCTCGGTGCCCGCGCTGGCGTTCCTCGCCCTCTCCAAGCTCGTCCTCACCGGCGGCCCCGCCCCGATGAAGCCGGCCCCGGCCCCGGTCTCTGAGCCCGTCGACCTGGCCCCGGCCGACCTGCCCACCAACCCGGCCCCGGTCCAGGCCCCGCCCGCCACGGTCTACGTCCCCCCGACCCCGGCACCGGTCTCGACACCGGCTCCGGTGCGCTCAGCGCTCATCTCGTCCGCCGTTCAGACCCCCCGCAATGGTCAGGTTCTCGCCTCGGAGGTGATCCGATGACCCGCACCAAGCTCGCCCGCCAAACCCCCACCCGCCACCGCTCGAACGTCCTGGCCCGCCGGGTCGTCGGCACCCCCGCCGAGGTCGCCGCGACCGTCGCCCTGGTCCGCGACTCCGGCCGATTGCTGTCCATGACCCACCCCCACCAGATCCCCGGCACCGACCGCGTGACGGTCACCGTCCGGTTCCTCGACACCCCCGGCCCGGCCCCGGCCCCGGTGCGGCGGCTCCGTCGCGGCCACGTCATCGCCGCCGCCACCGTTCTGGCCGTGGGCGCCGTAGCCACGGTGGGCTACCTCGCCGTGCAGCTGGTCGACGCGGTCCGCGCGGCCGCCCCGCTCATCGCCGGGATCGTCCTGGTCCTCGTCGTCCTCGCCCTGCTGCTCCGAGGCAAGTCCGGGTGCACGGGGCTGCACTGCTCGGGCTGCAACCACTGACCGCCATGACCGGGTGGCCCGCCTACTGCGCCCGATGCCGTGGGTGGGCCACCGCCCTCATCGAAGCCGGCCGTCCCGGCACCGGCCGCTACCGCGCCGAGGTCGCCTGTCCACGACATGAAGCCGCGGCGCACCGCTGGGCCAGCCGCGTCGGCCCGTCCCGCTCCACCCCGCTCACTCCGACCCAACCCGCGCTGTTCGACCTTCCGGAGGTGACCCGTTGACCGCACTCACCTTGCCCGGCCTCACCCCCGGCAACGCCCCGCCCGTCGTCGTCCCGGCCACCGTCGATGCGCCGGCGGCTGGCTCCCGCGCTGCTCGCATGGCGCTGCCCATGTCCCGCCAGGTGCTGAAGGAGATGGCCGCCGAGTACGGCGTCTGCCTGCACCCGGTCACCCTGCGCCGCACCGACCTGCACACCGGCCAGACCGAGGTCATCGACCTGCCCTGCGGGTCGACTCGGGAAGACAAGTGCCCGCCCTGCGCCAAGCGTGCTCGGCGGCTGCGACAGACGCAGATTCGCGAGGGCTGGCACCGCACCGACGAACCCGCCCCCGGCCCCAACCCGGCCACCGACGCGCAACGGGAGTTGATCCTGCTACGCGGGCATCTGGAATTCGCCCGCGACGAAGCCCAACGCGCCGCCCAGTTCGACCAGCTCCCCGCCATCGACCAAGCCATCACCGAAGTCGAAGAAGCCATCGCCGCCGAGGGCCTGCGTGGTCAGGTCGCCCCACCCCACAACGACGGGGAGGAAGGCGAGCACGGTGGGCGCCGCAAGCGGTCCACCCGCCGCCGACAGGACGCCCCGGACCTGCCCCGCAAGAAGGTCGAGCCGCGCACGCTCGGCAAGGTCTACACCGCACCGGACGGCACCGAGCACCGGCCGTCCATGTGGCTGTCGCTCACCCTCGACTCGTACGGCCGGGTCCTGCCCGACGGCACCCCCGTCGACCTCGACACCTACGACTACCGCCGGGCCGCCTGGGACGCCGTGCACTTCGCCCGGCTGCTCGACCGGTTCTGGCAGAACCTGCGCCGGTGCGTCGGCTGGAACGTCCAGTACGCCGGCTGCGTCGAGCCACAACGTCGCCTCGCCCCACACGCCCACTTCGCCATCCGCGGCACCATCCCCCGCGCGGTGCTGCGCCAGGTCGCCGCCGCCACCTACCACCAGGTCTGGTGGCCCCCCGCCGACGAACCCGTCTACACCGTCGACCGGCCCCCGGTGTGGGACGGCGACCGCGGTGAGTGGATCGACCCCGACACCAACCAGGCGCTGCCGTCGTGGGCTGACGCCCTGGACCTCATGGACACCGACCCCGACGCGCAACCAGCGCACGTCGTCCGCTTCGGCGCCCAGGTCCACGCCGAAGGCGTCACCCCCGGCACCGTCCACGCCAACCGGACCATCGGCTACATCACGAAGTACATCACCAAGAGCGCGGCCGACTGCCACAAGACGGAGACCGACCGCCAGCGCGACCACCTCGACCGGCTCTGGCAACAGCTCCGGGTCACGCCGTGCAACGAGCGGTGCGCCAACTGGCTGCTCTACGGCATCCAGCCCAAGAAGGCCCACGGGCGCCTGCAAGCCGGGCGCTGCAAGGGCAAGGTCCACCAGCGCGCCACCCTCGGCATCGGCGGCCGACGCATCCTCGTCTCCCGCGACTGGTCCGGCAAGACCCTGTCCGACCACCGCGCCGACGCCCGCGCCTGGGTCCGCAACCTCCTCGGCGTCACCACCGGCGCCGACGACACCGACCCCGTCGACCAAGACGCCGCGCCCGCCTACGCCTGGGAACTCGCCCGCCCAGACGACCCCGACATCCCACCCCTGCAACACCGGCTACTACGGGCGCTGTCCCAACGCGCCCAGTGGAAGGCCGCACTCCTCGCCGCGAGAGATCGCGCGGCCACCACCGTCCACACCACCGTCGACCGCCCTACGTCCTGACCGGAGGAATCATGGAACGCGCCACCATCCCCACCGCCACTCGCCTGACCGCCGGCCCCGACCTACCCGGCCGGCTCCTGCGCAGCGGCGACAGCCGGGCCGTCTACTCCGTCCGCGAGGTCGCCCGACTGCTCTCCCTCTCTCTGGGCAGTACCTACGCCCTGGTCCGTGAGGGCGAGATACCCGCCCGCAAGCTCGGCGGACGCTGGGTCATCCCCAAGAAGCGATTCCACGACTGGCTCAACGAGACCACCGAGCAGGCCGACGGCCCGGAGGGGTGGGCCTGATGGGACACATCGTCAAGACGCCTGCGGGCACCTTCCGCGCCAACTGGCGTGACGCGAGCGGCCGGCAGAAGGCCAAGACCTTCCCGACCCGACGGCAGGCGGCGGCCTTCCTCGCCGAGACGGAAACCGCCATCGCCCGCGGCGGGTACGTCGACCCGCACGCCGGCCGTCTGCTGTTCGGGAAGTACGCGGAACGGTGGCGGGAGTCCCGCAACGACGAGCTGACCACAAGGGCGCGGGACGCCTCGATCCTGCGAACCCACGTCCTGCCTCGCTGGTCGGACGTGCCCCTGTCCCGCATCGATCATCTCGCCGTTCAGCGCTGGGTGACGGACCTCGGCACCCGTCGCTCCCCTGCCACCGTGGCCGAGTGCTACCGGCTGCTGTCGGCCGTCCTCCGCACGGCGGTTCGTGATCGGCTCATCGGCGCCGATCCGTGCGAGGGCGTCAAGGTGCCGTCACGGCGGAAGAAGGACACCGACGGGCGCGTGCTGTCCCGCGCGGATCTGGTCGCTCGGCTCCTGCCGGCCGTCCCTGACCGATATCGGGCGCTGGTCGCCCTGGCCGGCGGTACCGGGCTGCGGTGGGGTGAGTGCACCGGGCTCCGCTGGGAGTCGCTCGACCTGGCCGCGAAGACGGTCGAGGTGGTCCGGGTCGCCGTCGAGGTGGCCGGCACCGTCACGATCAAGCCGTATCCGAAGTCTCGGGCTGGCCGGCGGACCGTCCCGGTGCCTGACTTCGCGGTTGACCTGCTGGCCGCCCATGGTGAGGCGTTCCCGTCTGGTCCTCGCGGTGAGGTGTTCACCAACTCGTCCGCTGGCCCGCTGCGTCGAACCCTGTTCCGGGCTCGCGTCTGGCGGCCGTCGCTCGTCCGCGCCGGGCTGCTCGGAGACGTGAGCCGCCTGGGCCACTTCAAGTGGCGAGCAGCCTGGATCGACCTGGAGGGCGTAAAGCGCACCGCGGAGTTCACCACCGAACGGGACGCGGTCGCGCATGTGGCGAAGATGGCGCCGAGCGGACTCCGCTTCCACGACCTGCGGCACTCGTACGCGACGGAGCTGGTGTCGCGGGGCGTCCCGGTCAACGACGTCCAGGCGGTGATGGGCCACGAGAAGCCGTCAACGACTTTGAACCTTTACACCCATCGGTCGGACGGGCGGGATCAACGCATCCGCGACGCGTTCGCTGACGATCCGCTGACGCCCAACGACAACTGACGATGGAATCAGCAAGAGCCACCCTCTTCCGAGGGTGGCTCTTCTGCGTTACTTCAATGGTGGGCGATACTGGGATCGAACCAGTGACCTCTTCGGTGTGAACGAAGCGCTCTCCCGCTGAGCTAATCGCCCTCAGCGACGATGACTCTACCTGATCGTGGGACCGGACCGGAAATCCGGGGTCCGCGTGCCGCGGGCGACCCCCGGAGCACCCGATGATCGGCAGCTCAGTTGGTGGCCAGGTAGTGCAGCAGCCGCGCCACGAGGTCGATGCCGAGGCTGTACTTGAGCGACAGCCACACCACGACCGCGACGAAGACCAGGCCCACCGCCCCGAGCACGAACCGGACGGGCAGTGATTGGGTGGTCACCCACCGGGTCCAGGCGTGGACGTGTCGCCGGGTGAAGGCGAGCAGCCGTCGCGCCCAGTGGAACTCGACCGCCCAGATGGCGAGTCCGCCGATGACGATCAGCCAGCCCGGCCCGGGGAGCGGGATGAGGGCGATACCGACGGTGACGACGAGGGCGCCAGCGATGGCAATGAAGATCTTCAGCGCGATCCGACCGGTGGGGTTCGCCCGGATGAGGTCGAGGGTGGTCCGGACCCGTCCTCGCCACCCGGTGAGGCGCCGCTCGGCGAGCGCGACGCCGCTGGCGCCAGGACGGGGGCCACGGCCCTGGTGGGCGCCCCCCGACGCCGGCCGTCCGTCCCGTTCGTGTCGCTCCATCGGCACCCCGTACCCCCGCCTTTCGGCTGCTAGGACCCCTACTTTCGGTGATTCGGTCGCCCTCGACGCATCCATTGAGGAACGGTTGGTGACCATTTCACCCCTCAGTGTCGCCCCGGCCCGTCACTACTGCAGACCACTGGACGTTACCGGAGTAAGTCGACGACTGAACCACCCGACTTCGGGCGGGCCCCCGCACTGGGCAGAACCGGAAATCCTACAAGAATTCTCACATTCTCGCGGCGTTTCCGACCCCCTTCCCACCACTGGGTGAAGTCAGCGTATGGCGGAGCGTAGCCAGAGGTAGCACCTGAGTATGGGAAAAGCGGGACACGCGCGTTCCGCAGCGGTGCCGGGGGGAGAACGTCCATGAGTGTCATCCGACCGACGACCGTAGAGGTCGAGACGTCGCTAAGGCTCGTCGCACCTGACGCCACCGCCTTGCCGGTGCGTGCCAGCCTGCGCTACGACCCTGCTGACCCGTATGCGGTCCATGTCCTGTTCCACGCCGAATCCGCCGGCGGTGAGGCCGTGAGCTGGTCCTTCGCCCGCGAACTGCTGGTCACGGGCCTCGACGAGCCGGCCGGCATCGGCGACGTCCGGGTCTGGCCCTGGGCCACCCCGCGCGGCGACTTCGTCGCGCTCGCGCTGTCGTCGCCCGACGGCAACGCTCTCTTCGAGGTGCCGCGCAGCGTCCTGGTGCGCTTCCTGCGGCGGACCTACGTCGTCGTCCCGCGCGGCCGCGAGGCCGAGCACCTGGACGTCGACACGGCGGTGAACCGGCTGCTCGCCGGTCGCTGACCAGACCGAACCGGGGCCGCGCGGATCTGCCGAGTCCGCGCGGCTCCGGCTACACGCTCAGGTACGCCCGAAACCGTGCGCCCCGCACCGTTCGCCGGGGGCGCTCAGCCGTGCGTCGTGATGCCGCCGTCCACCGGGATCACCGCGCCGGTGAGGTACGCCCCCGCCCGGGACGACAGGTAGATCGCCGTGCCGGCCATGTCCTCGGGCCGGCCGATCCGTCCCAGCGGCACCTGCTGCTCGATCGCCGCCCGGGACGTCGGGTCGTCCAGCGCGAACGCCATCATCCTGCTCTCGAACGGGCCCGGGGCGATCGCGTTCACCGTGATGTGCTCGCCGGCCAACTGGTGGGCGAGGCTGCGGGTCAGCATGTGCACGGCCGCCTTGGTCGCCGAGTACGCGTACACCTCCATGAACGGCACCCGGAGCCCGTCGACCGAGCCGATGTTGATCACGCGGGCCGGGTCGTCGGGGCTGGCCGCGGCGCGCAGCGCCGGCAGCAGCGCGGTGGTGAGCCGGAAGACCGCCTTGACGTTCACCGCCCAGAGCTTGTCGAAGGCGCTCTCCGGGTACGCCTCCAGCGGCGCACCCCAGGTCGCCCCGGCGTTGTTGACCAGCACGTCGAGCCGGTCGCTGCGCGCGCGGACGGCGGCGGCCAGCCCCTCGGCGCCCGCGTCGTCGGCCAGGTCGGCGGGGATCGCCTCGCAGCGCCCCTCGGCGGAGAGCTCCTCGGCCACCGACTCGCACACGTCGGCCTTCCGGGACGAAATGATCACGTGGGCGCCGGCCCGGACGAACCCTCGGGCGATCATCAGCCCGATCCCCCGGGAACCGCCGGTGACCAGCACCGTCTTGCCGTCGACCGCGAACAGGTCCGTCATGCCCATCTCCTCGCCGCGCCGGCTGCCTACCGCTCGGTAACCTAGCCCGGCCCCGGCGGCCGGACAACCCTCGACGCGACGCCGGCCCGCGCGTCGCCGGGGTGGCGGCGGAAGTCCCGTCGCCGGGATGCGACCGCCCGCCCCGCCGGTTACCGTCGACCGGATGGTCCCTTCCGGTCAGCTCTCCCCGGCCCGTAACGACCTGCCCTGGTCCGAGATCGCCCTGCTGGAGCTCGGCGACCTCGCCCCCGAGCCCGGGTGGCGCCGGCCGGTCCTGCTCGACGCGGACCTGCTCGTCCTGGTGACCGGCGGCCACGGCACCGCCGAGCTGGACTTCCGCCCCCTGCCCTGCCGCCCCGGCACCCTGCTGCGCGCCCACCCCGGGCAGGTGCTGCGCTGCACCGCGCCGCTCGACGCGACGGTGGTGCGCTGGCACGCCGACGCGCTGCGCGGCCTGGACGTCGACCCGGACGCCGTCCCGGCCCACCACCAGCTCGCCGGCGAGGACGAGGACGCGGTGATCAACGAGGTGAGCCAGCTGGCGGTGGACACCCGCCGGCACCGCGACGACCCGGCCGCCCGCGGCCTGCTCCGCCACCAGCTCGCCGTGCTCCTGCTCCGGCTGGCCCTGCTCCCGCGCGGCGGCGCCCGGGGCGGGCAGGGTGCGCCCGGCGACGCGGATGTCCCGCAGCGGGCCGAGCTGGCCACCTTCCACCGGCTCTGCCGGGAGGTCGAGCGCGGCTACCAGCACACCCGCCGGGTGGAGGACTACGCCGCCCGGTTGGGCTGCTCGGTGCGGACCCTGACCCGGGCCTGCCTGGCGGTGACCGGGCGCAGCGCCAAGCAGGTGGTGGACGAGCGGGTCGCGCTCCAGGCCAGCCGGCTGCTCGCCGCCACCGACGAGCCGGTGGCCCGGATCGGCCGCCGGCTCGGCTTTCCCGAGCCGACGAACTTCGGCCGCTTCTTCACCCGGGAGGTCGGGATGAGCCCGGGCGCGTTCCGGGCCGCCCGGGACCAGCCGCCCGCGCGGATCGTCCGGCCGCGCCGGCCCACCGACGCCCCGGTGCGTGAGGGCCGGGCATGATGGCGGGGTGCAGATCTCCGCGCGCGGCGAGTACGCGGTACGGGCGGCCCTGAGCCTGGCCACCGCGTACCCGTCGCTGCTCTCCACCCAGGCGATCGCCACCGAGCAGGACATGCCCCGCAAGTTCCTGGAGGCCGTCCTGGCCGACCTGCGCCGGGCCGGGATCGTCCGGGCTCAACGGGGCGCGGAGGGCGGTTACACCCTGGCCCGACCGCCCCGCGAGGTCACCGTCGGGGCGATCCTGCGCGCCGTGGAGGGCCCGCTGGCCGGCGTGCGCGGCCTGCGCCCGGAGGAGACCAGCTACGACGGCGCGGCGGAGAACCTGCCCCGGCTCTGGGTCGCCGTGCGGGCCGCCGTCCGGCAGGTGCTCGACGAGGTGAGCCTGGCCGAGGTGGTCAGCGGCCGGATGCCGGCGCACGTGCGGAAGCTGACCGCCCTGCCGGACGCCTGGGAATCCCGCTGATCAGACCGTCGGGCTTCGTCCGAGGTCCGGCGGCATCGACCGGATCCGGGGCGCCCGACACCGTCCACTGCGGAACGGAAGCAGGTTTCGTGATTTCCCCGTCCGGGCATGTTCGGAACCGAGACAGCAGGGCATTACGGGGAACGCGAAGGGAGCCCACGATGGGTCTGATGTTCCGCAAGCGCAAGAAGTACGGGCCGATCATCCTGAACTTCACCGAGAACGGCTTCTCCTCGTGGAGCATCAAGATCGGTCGCTGGTCCTGGAACTCGAAGGCCAAGGCGCACCGGGTGGACCTGCCGGGGCCGCTCTCCTGGAAGCAGGACAAGTCCCGGGCATGACGTCCCGACGTCGAGCGGGGTGCCGGTGGTTCACCGGCACCCCGCTCGACGTTCCGCCGGCCGTACGACGTGCCCCGCTTCGCCGTTTCCGGCCTGGCCGCGGCGTCCCCGTCGGACAATCGCCGGATGGGCGGCAACCGACGGGACCGACGGCACGCGCTGGTGGTGGCGGCACTGCTGCTTCTCGCCTACTTCCTGGTGCCGGTCCAGGCCGACCCGGACACCACCCGGCTGGTGCTGCGCTCCACCGCCGCCGCGCTACTGGTGGCCACCGTCGCGCTGCTGGTCACCCGGCAGGTACGCCGGCAGCTCACCGCCGCCGCGCCGCGTGGTGAGTCCGAGGTCCGCTCGCTGATCCGGCTCTCCGTCGCCCTGTTCGCGGGGCTGCTGACCTTCGCCCTCGCCGACTACGTCGTCGCGATGAGCCGGCCCGACGAGTTCGCCAACCTGGACACCCGGATCGACGCGCTCTACTTCGCCCTGGCCACTCTCACCACCATCGGCTACGGCGACGTGCACCCGCAGGGGCAGATCGCCCGGCTGGTGGTCTGCGCGCAGATGGCCTTCAGCATCGGGGTTATCGCCACCGGAGCGTCCATCGTGGTCAGGCAGTTGACCGAGCGTCCGGGGCAGGGCCGGGGCTGATGGTCACGTCGCCGCCGAGCCGGCCGTGCTCCGGGTCGCGGCGCAGCACGCCGGCCTGGAGCAGGGTGTCGAGGGTCCGGACGGTGTCGGCGGCCCGGTAGACGGTCGC
Organism: Micromonospora psammae; assembly: GCF_036902725.1. Taxonomy (NCBI): domain Bacteria; kingdom Bacillati; phylum Actinomycetota; class Actinomycetes; order Micromonosporales; family Micromonosporaceae; genus Micromonospora; species Micromonospora psammae. Next base: position 51,861 of record NZ_JBAKHM010000026.1, read on the forward strand.
GGTCAGGGTGTGCCGGCGCAGCTCGGTGACCGTACGGGGGCCGGACCGGTCCAGCTCGGCGAGGAGTTCGCGGCGCAGCGGCCCCGGCTCGGGGTGCAGGGCGATCTCCAGCAGCCCGCCGGCCGGGTCGGCCGGGTCGCGGTAGCGCACCCCGGCGAACTCGTCGGCCTCCCAGAGCGCGTCCTTGAACGCCTCCAGGCTCTTGTCCAGTCCGGTGCCGAACGCGAGCAGCCGGGCCGGCGAGCCGTCGGCGGGGACCAGCTCCACCTCGGTGACGAGCGGGAAGCCGGCCGCCGTCAGCGCCGGGCGCAGCGTCGCCGGGGCCGGGCAGGTGACCAGCAGTTCGGCCGGGCGGCCACCGGCCGCGGCGGCCAGCACGGCGGGGTCGGGCAGGACGCCGTCGACCAGGGTCAGCAGCGGCGCGCCGGCGGCCCCGGCGGCCTTCAGGGTGACCGGCAGCCGGCTCGGATCGCCGGGCACCACGTGCACGGCGACGTCGGCGGGCAGGGTCGCCTCGACCGCGCCGAGCCGGGCCGTCAGCTCCGGTCCCCCGCCGGCCAGCACCAGCACGGTCAGCCGCCGGCCGCGCAGCCGGTCGGCGAACTCGGCCACCACCCGCAGGGCCGTCTCGGCGGTGCCGGGGTCGCCGGCGTACGCCAGCGCGAGGGTGGCCCGCCGGGAACGGTGCATCGCCCCCGGCAACCAGTGGTCGAGCTGGCGGACGAGCAGCTCACGCAGGACGGCGTCGGTCGACATCCTGCCGTTCTACCCTATGGCCGCCTCAGGCCGGGACGGAGATCCCCACCCCGCCGCGGGTCTGGCCGCCGTAGCGCCGACGCTCCCGGTCCAGGTCGAGCCGGCCGATCCGCTTGCGGGCGCTCAAAGCGGCGGCGTCGAGCAGGTCGGCCGGGACGAGCCAGACGATCTCGAACTCCAGCCCGTCGGGGTCCTGCCCGTAGAGGCTCTTGGTGGTGCCGTGGTCGGAGGTGCCGACCAGGGCGCCCGCGGCGGCCAGCCGGTCGGCGGTGGCGGCCAGCTCGTCCAGGGTGTCCACCTCCCAGGCCAGGTGGTAGAGGCCGACGGTGGCCCGGCCGGCCTGCGACCGCCCGGCCGCCGCGCCGATCTCGAAGAGGCCGAGGTCGTGGTCGTTGGTGGAGTCGGGCGCCTGGAGGAAGGTGGCGCCGCGGAAGCCGTCCGGGGTCATCGCGACCGGGCGGAAGCCCAGCACGTCCCGGTAGAAGGCGACGCTGCGGTCGAGGTCGGCGACGTAGAGCACGGCGTGGTTCAAGCGGTGGATTCCCATGGGTCGAGGCTAGCGCGGCTTGGTTGAGCGCTCAACTAGATGCCGTATGATGGTGCTCATGACCCGGTGGCTGGACCCTGACGAGCAGCGGACCTGGCGGGCCTTCCTCACCGCCTCCCGGGCGCTGATGGAGACCCTCGACCGCGAGCTGCAACGCGACGCGGGCATTCCGCACGCCTACTACGAGATCCTGGTCCGCCTCTCCGAGGCGCCGGGCCGGCAGCTGCGGATGAGCGAGCTGGCCGAGACGACCGGCTCCTCGCGGAGCCGGCTCTCGCACGCCGTCGCCCGACTGGAGACCGCCGGCTGGATCCGCCGGGAGGAGTGCCCGACCGACCGGCGCGGCCAGGTCGCCGTGCTCACCGACGCCGGCTTCGACGCCCTCGCCGCCGCCGCGCCCGGTCACGTCGAAGGGGTACGCCGTCACCTCTTCGACGCCCTCAGCCCCGCCCAGGTCGACCAGCTGCGCCGGATCAGCGAGAGCCTCACCGACCACCTGACCGCTTCTTGACCAACTTGCGCCCGGGCAAGGGTTGTACTTACCGTCGCCGGGTGAGCACGATGGGGCGTGTCCTCCGGCTTCGGTGAACTGACTGTCCAGGCGCACCACCTGGTGTCCACGGGCGACCTGGCCGGCGCCCAGCGGCTGCTCTCCGACGCGCTGACCGACGCCGACCCCCGCCCGGACCACGCCTCGCCCGAGCTGGCCGACGCCGCCGGGCTCCAGGCGCGGGTGCTGGTGGCGCTCGGCGAGCCGCACTCCGCACGCGGCTGGGCGGCCTTCGCGTACTCGGCGGCGAGCCGGCTCCACGGCCGCTCCGACGAGCGGACCATCTCGGCGGCGGCCACCCTCGCGGCGGTGCTGCACCGGGTCGGCAGCGACGCGCGCGCGGCCCGGCTCTACTCCGAGGTGATCCTGGAGCTGACCGCCCGGGACGGCCCGGAGTCACTGCGGGTGCTCGCCGCGCACGCCGATCTGGCCACCGTGGAGTACGCCCGCGGCCAGTGCGGGCAGGCCCGGGAACGCCTCCAGGACGCCTGGGAGCTGCACCGGGAGGTCTACGGCGACGGGCATCCCAGCGGCATCAAGATGCTGGCCCGGCTCGGGGCCATGCAGCGCGACTGCGGCCGCTTCGCCGAGGGGCACGACAACCTCGCGCTCGCCCGCGAGCTCGCGGCGGCGTACCTGACCCCCGAGGACCCGCTGGCCCGTCAGGTCGCCGCGCTGGCCCGGGCCGCCGCCGATCCGGACCACGTGTGCCCCGACGAGGAGCCTCCGGTGCCGGAGGCGCCGGTGGTGCCGGCCGCCCGGACCCCGCCGCGGTCGGAGGGGCCGCCCGACCCGCCGGTCTGGCCGGTGACCCCGCCCGACGAGACGTACCCGCCGACGGTGCCCGGGCAGCGGCTCCCCCCGGACGACGGCGCGTACCCGGACGACCCGCGGGAGGGCTGGCGGCCGCCCGAGCCAACCCCGGACGCCGACCGACCGCCGCACGACCCGGTCCCCCCGTCCGTGGTCGGGCTGGCCGGCGGGTACGCCGAGGAGGCCGACGGGGTGCGCCGGGTGGATCCCGGCCCGGACCGGTCCCGCCTGCTGCCGGTGGTGGTGCCCGGGCGCCACGCGCCGCCGCCGCGCCGGCTCCGGGCCACGCCGGCGGTGGTCGCCGGGGTGGCCGTGGTGCTGCTGGGCACCGCCGCGGTGGTGGCCGGGGTGTCCCAGGTGGACGGCGACGACGACGGTCCCGCCGCGCAGCCGCCGACCTCCGCCACGGCCTCGACCCCGCCGGCCTCCCCCACGGTGGCTGCGGCCCCGCCGGGGACCGCGCCGGGCGCGGTCAAGCTGCGGGACCGCCGGGACAACATCGCGCTGGACTGGACGTACCCGGCGGGCGCCGAGGGGCCGGTGGTCATCTCCGGTGGCCGGGCCGGCCAGGATCCGCGCGCCTTCCGGGAGTTGCCGGCCGGGACGACCAGCTTCGTGGTCTACGGGCTGGACCGCGCCACCGACTACTGCTTCACCGTGGCCGTGGTCTGGAACACCGACACCGTGGCCAAGGCCCGCGAGGTCTGCACCCGCCGCGGCTGAGGGCCGCCGGCGCCGAGGGTCCGCCAACGCGCGGCGCGGCGGGGCCGTGGCGTGGGAGTGTGACGTGGTCGCGGGGCTTGGTGCGGTGGCCCGGCGCACGGTATCTTTCTCAGTTCAGACACAAAAAGGAATGGCTGATCGCAGCCATTCCTGGCGCAATAATAATCGACAAGGAGACGGCTTGTCAACGCAATCCGGCGGTTCCGGGGAGCTGGGGCAGCACGAGGACGAGATCGGTCGTGAGCAGGAGTACGTCTCCATGCTCTACGACCGGCTGGACGGCATGCGCGAGCAGGCCGCCCGACGGCTCGCCGAGGAGCTGCGCACCACCGGCGGCACGTTGCAGGCCCGGTCCCAGCGCGACAGCTCCGTACGGATGTACGCCGACCAGGTCGAGCAGTTCTCCGCGGTGGAGAACGGCCTGGCCTTCGGCCGCCTCGACGACGCCGACGGCGCCCGGCACTACATCGGCCGGATCGGGATCTTCGAGACCAGCGGCGACTACGACCCGCTGCTGATGGACTGGCGGGCCCCCGCCGCCCGGGCGTTCTACCTCGCCACCGCCGCCAACCCGCAGGGCGTACGCCGGCGCCGGCACCTGCGCACCCGGCAGCGCAAGGTCACCGGGCTCAACGACGAGATGCTCGACATCGCCGCCGCCTCCCCCACCGCCCACGAGGAGCTGACCGGCGAGGCGTCGCTGCTCGCCGCGCTCAACGCCGGGCGGACCGGGCGGATGCGCGACATCGTGGAGACCATCCAGGCCGAGCAGGACCGGATCATCCGCGCCGACCTGCCGGGCGTCATGGTGGTGCAGGGCGGCCCGGGCACCGGCAAGACCGCGGTGGCGCTGCACCGGGCGGCGTACCTGCTCTACACCCACCGCCAGCAGCTCTCCACCCGCGGCGTCCTGCTGGTCGGGCCGAACGCGACGTTCCTGCGCTACATCTCCCAGGTGCTCCCGGCGCTGGCCGAGACGGGCGTGCTGCTGCGTACCCCCGGCGACCTCTTCCCCGGGGTGAGCGCGCGGCGGGCCGAGCCGGCCGAGGCCGCGGCGCTCAAGGGGCGGGCGGTGCTGGCCGAGGTGCTCGCCGCCGCCGTCCGCGACCGGCAGTGGGTGCCCGACGAGGCGCTGGAGATCGAACTGCCGCAGCAGGAGATCCTCCGGCTGGAGCCGGAGACCGTCCGGGAGGCCCGCGACCGGGTCCGCCGCGCCGACCGGCCGCACAACCTGGCCCGGGCGCTCTTCGACGTCGAGATCGTGCACGCGCTCGCCGGCCAGGTCGCCGAGCGGATCGGAGCCGACCCGCTGGGCGGGGAGAACCTGCTGGACGAGGCGGACCTCGCCGAGATCCGCCGCGAGCTGCGGGAGGAGCCCGAGGTCCGGGCCGCGCTCGACCGGCTCTGGCCGGTGCTCACCCCGCAGCGGCTGCTGGCCGACCTGTACGCCTCCACCGACCGGATCGCCGCCGCCGCGCCGATGCTCACCGAGGCCGAGCGGGCGCTGCTGCACCGCGAGCCGGGCGGCGGCTGGACGCCGGCCGACGTGCCGCTGCTCGACGAGGCCGCCGAGCTGCTCGGCGAGGACGAGCGGGCCGCCGCCGCCCGCCGCGAACGCATCCGCTCCTTCCAGCGCGAGTACGCCGAGGGCGTGCTGGAGATCGCCCGCGGTTCCCGCTCGATCGACGTGGAGGACGAGGCGGACGGCGGCGAGATCCTCGGCGTCACCGACCTGATCGACGCCGACCGGCTGCTGGAACGGCAGGAGGAGGCCGACCGGCTGACCACCGCCCAGCGGGCCGCCGCCGACCGGAGCTGGGCGTTCGGGCACGTCATCGTCGACGAGGCGCAGGAGCTGTCCCCGATGGCCTGGCGGCTGCTGATGCGGCGCTGCCCGAGCCGCTCGATGACCATCGTCGGGGACGTGGCGCAGACCGGCGCGCTCTCCGGCACCCCGTCCTGGGGTGAGGCGCTGGAGCCGTACGTGGCGCGGCGCTGGCGGTTGGAGGAGCTGACCGTGAGCTACCGCACCCCGGCGGAGATCATGGCGGTCGCCGCCGACGTGCTCGCCGAGATCGATCCGGCGCTCCGCCCGCCGCGCTCGGTACGCGCCAGCGGCGTGCCGCCGTGGGACCGTACGGTCGCCGCCGGGCGGCTCGCCGGGGAGCTGGTCGAGGCGACGACGCGGGAGGCCGCCGGGCTGGCCGACGGCCGGCTCGGGGTGATCGTCCCGGCCGGCCGGATCGACGAGCTGGCCGGCGCGGTGCTCGCCGCGCTGCCCGAGGCGGCCGTCGGCGAGCAGCCCGAACTGGAGAACCGGGTGGTGGTGCTCACCGTCGGCCAGGCCAAGGGCCTGGAGTTCGACTCGGTGCTGGTGGTCGACCCCGACGGCATCGTCGCGGAGTCCCCGCGCGGGCGCAGCGACCTCTACGTCGCCCTCACCCGCGCCACCCAGCGCCTGGGCATCCTCCGCCCCACCCGCTGACCCCTCCGACACGGGAAGTGGTGGCCTCCTCCGGAGGCCACCACTTCCGCCGTCATCGCCGCGCGGGTCAGCCCGGATTCGCCTTGTCGTTGGTGAAGTTGCCGACCTGGCTGCCGCTGGCGGACTTGTCGCTGGTGGAGCCGCCGGCCGGGGTGCTCAGGCCGCTGGTGGTGGCGTCACCGGTGGTGGTCGGGGCCACGTCGGGGTGCCGGTCCGGCTGTCTGGCCACCCGTCGCACGCTCGCCGGGCCGGCGGTGCCACCGGTCGTGGTGACCGCACCCTGCCCCCGGGTCGGGCCGCCGTCGCGCAGCACCTCCGCGGCGATCGGCGAGTCGGCCGGGTCGTCCGGGTCCAGCTCCTGGATCACCCGCAGCGGGTCGGTCTGCGGCACGGTCACCTCGTCCAGGGCGCCCTCGCCGTACACGCCGGCGGTGAGCCGGTCCTCGGCCTTGCGGGTGGACTGTCGCATCGGATCGTTCTCAGGCACGTTCATCACCTCGCAGAACTGGCGGTAATCCACTGCCTGCCCGCTGAGCCGACGGACAAACCGGCTGCGCCGACGTACCCCGCCGGTGGCACCGCGCCCGCGGCGCCCGGCGGCGATCCGGCCGGGATCCGGTGTTAGCTGCTCGGAGCCGCCGGGTAACCCCGTCGTGCCCCCGCCACAGCAGGCGAACCGTGCCGTGGCCGATACGCGGTGACGGGGCGAGGGAGTGCAGGTACTCATCAAATCCTGAGGAGGACCAGATGAGCACGCAGGCTGCATCCACCAGGCCGATCAACCGGCCGATGCAGGACGCCTCCAACCGGACGGCCGTCAACGAGACCACCCGTCCGATGCCGGCGATGCACGACGGGCATCGCGATCAGCCGATGCAGGCGCCGGGTACGGAGACCAAGCCGTCGTTCGCGACGACCGAATTCTGGGTCTACGTCGCCGGTGTGATCGGTATCCTCGCCGCGTCGTACCTGGTCGGTAAGAACTCCGTCGGGGTGGACATCTTCCGCGCCCCGCAGGCCTGGTTCTTCATCACGCTGCTGACCATCGGTTACATGGCCAGCCGCGGTCTGGCCAAGGCCGGGAGCAACTTCCGCAGCGGTGACGAGCGCAAGGCCCGCCACTGACCGTACGAGATCGGTTCCTGAGCACATCGGCCCCCGGGACAGGTGTCCCGGGGGCCGACGTCGTCAGCGGGTCACTCTCGTCAGCGGGTCACTCGAAGTCGCCACCGAAGTCGCCCTCGAAGGCGTCCTCGATCAGCTCACCGGCGACCATCCCGCCGGCCACGCCGAGGGCCGCGCCGGCGACCATCCCGCCCATGCCGTGGCCGCGGCCGTGGTGGCCGTGGCCGGCGGCGCGCAGGCCGCCGTAACGGGAGGTGGTCTCGCGCAGCCAGCCGTCGACGACCTGCGCCCAGTCGACCCGGTCGGCGTCGGCGTGCGAGACGGAGTAACGGCCGAAGGCGTCGTGTCCGGGGCTGAGGAAGCCGCCGCGCTTGTCGCACTCCAGGATCACCTCGATGCCGTGCGGGCTGGTCACGAAGGTCAGCTCGACCTCGGTGGCGCTCTGCGCGTACTGCGGCGCGGCGAAGAACTCGATCTCCTGGTAGAACGGCAGCGTCTGCTGGGTGCCGCGGATGTGGCCGCGCTCCAGGTCGGCGTGCTTGAACCGGAAGCCGAGCCGCTGGAACGCCTCCAGGATCCGCTCGTGCACCGGCAGCGGGTGGATGTTGACCTGGTCGAGGTCGCTCTTGTCGACGGCGCGGGCGATCGCCAGCTCGGTGCGCAGCCCCATCGTCATGCCGTGCAGGCGCTGGCCGTAGACGTCGGTGATCGGTGTCTCCCACGGCACCGCGAGCTGGAACGGGATGGCGAGCTGCTGCTTCGGCGCCAGCTGGAGCGGGCCGCTGACCGCCATCCGCTGGAACTCCATGATGCCGGCGTACTCGGTGTCCCCGCCCTCGATCTCGACCCGGGTGACCAGCCCCACGGTCACCTGCTCGATGTTGGCGGGGGCGTCCCCGCCGAGCAGGTTGACCTGGCCGTCGAGGGTCAGGCCGGGCCGGGTGTTGGGGTTGGCGAGCACCGTGTCGACGCTGGGCCCGCCCACGCCGAACGCGCTCAGCATCTTCTTGAACACCATCACAACTCCCGCTTCACCGACAGCGCTCCACCATGGAGCGCGCACTGCGCTACGCACGGACCCTAGCCGGTACCGCTGTGAGCCGCCTGGGAGGTCCTGCTCCGGCGCTCAGCCCACGTCGACGACGATCAGCTCGCCGACCTGCTCGCCGATCTGCCGGCGTCCGTCCGGCGGCAGCTTCGCGTCGGTGATCAGCACGTCCGCCTCCTCCAGCGGGGCGATGGTGGCGATGCCGATCGTCTCCCACTTGGTGTGGTCGGCCAGCACCACCAGGCGCCGGGCCGCCCCGATCAGCCGTCGGTTGACCGCCGCCTCCAGCAGGTTCGGAGTGGTGAAGCCGGTGCGCGGGCTCATCCCGTGCACCCCGAGGAAGAGCAGGTCGACGTTGAGGGCGGCGATCGCCGCCTCGGCCACCGGCCCGGTCAGCGCGTCCGACGGGGTACGGATGCCGCCGGTCAGCACGACGGTCTGGTCGGCTCGCGGGTTCTGGTAGAGCGCGTCGGCGACCGGGATCGAGTTGGTCACCACGGTCAGCCCCCGCACGTCGGCCAGGAGCGTGGCCAGCGCGGCGGTGGTGGTGCCGGCGGAGAGCGCGACCGCCATGCCCGGCTCGACCATCGCCGCCGCCCGGTCGGCGATGGCCCGCTTCTCCCCCCGCTGGCGGATCGACTTGGCGGCGAACCCGGGCTCCTCGGCGGAGCCGGGCCCGGCGAGGGTCGCCCCGCCGTGCACCTTGTCGACCAGCCCCCGTTCGGCGAGCACCTCCAGGTCCCGGCGGATGGTCATGTCGGAGACCCCGAACCGGCTGACCAGGTGGCTGACCCGCACGCCGCCGCGCTGCCGGATCAGCTCCAGGATGGCGCTCTGCCGTTGCTGGGCCAGCATCAGACCTCCTGCTCCACGGGACGGACGGGCAAACGGTACGCAGGTCAGGCCGGGGCCGGGGGGTCCGACGCGTCGACCGGCCGCGGTGCCACGGCGCCGCCTTCCTCGCGTACCACCGCCACCTCACCGGCCGGGACGACCAGGTCGCCGGCGCAGTGTGCCCCGCCGAGCAGCTCGACGCCGGTCACGTCGAGCCGGACCTCGGCGTCGGTGTGGTTGAGCACGAAGAGCCAGGACCGCTCGCCGGCGCGGCGGCGAACCACCTCCACGCCGCTCGGGGCCTCCACCGGTGGGCGCACGCCGGCCTCGGCGATCAGCCGGGCGACCAGCCGGCCGGTGGCCGCCTCGTCCAGCCGGGCGCCGACGTACCAGGCGGCGCCGTCGCCGACCCGGTGCCGGGTCAGGGCGGGCACGCCGGGCAGCGGCCCGTCGGCGTACGACGCGAGCACCTCGGCGCCCTCCGGGTGCAGCCACTCGGTCCAGACGTCGGCGGTGGCGCCGTCGTCGAGGCGCACCGTCTCGCCGGCGCGCAGCGGGAAGAACTCCTCGGTACGGATGCCGAGCAGCTCGCGGAACGCGCCCGGGTAGCCGCCGAGGCGGACGTGGTCGTGTTCGTCCACGATGCCGCTGAAGTACGTGACCAGGGCGGTGCCGCCGCCCTCGACGTACCGGCGCAGGGCCTCGGCGTCGGCGTCGCGGACCAGGTAGAGCGTGGGCGCCAGGACCAGCTTGTACGCGGAGAGGTCGGCCGAGGGGTGCACCACGTCGGTGGTGACGCCGGCCCGCCAGAGCGCCCGGTACAGCGCCTCGATCCGGTCGAGGTAGGTGACGTCGACGCTGGGGTGGGAGTCCAGCTCCACGCCCCACCAGGCGTCCCAGTCGAACAGGACGGCCACCTCGGCCTCGACCCGGCTGCCGCGCACCTCGGCGAGGGCCTTCAGGTCGGCGCCGAGCCGGCAGACCTCCTGGAACACCTTGGTGTCGGTGCCGGCGTGCGGGACGAGCGCGGAGTGGAACTTCTCGGCGCCGGCCCGGGAGGCGCGCCACTGGAAGAAGAGCACCCCGTCGGCGCCCCGGGCCACGTGGGCGAGGCTGTTGCGGCGCAGCTGGCCGGGGGCCTTGGCGACGTTGCGCGGCTGCCAGTTGACCGCGCTGGTGGAGTGCTCCATCAGCAGCCAGGGGTCGCCACCGGCGACGCCGCGGGTGTGGTCGGCGGCGAGCGCCAGCCCGAGGTGTGAGTGGGGGTCGGCGGCGGTCAGGTAGTGGTCGTTGGAGACCACGTCCACGTCGGGCGCCCAGGAGTGGTAGTCCAGGTACTTGATCCCGGTGCCGATCATGAAGTTCGTGGTGACCGGCTGCCGGACCAGCCGCTTCAGCACCGCCCGCTCGGCGCGCAGCTGGGCGCGCTGCTCGTCGGAGGAGAAGCGCAGGAAGTCCAGCTGCTGGGTGGGGTTGGCGAAGGTCGGCGCGGTGCGCGGCGGGTTGATCTCGGCCCAGTCACCGTAGCGCTGGCTCCAGAAGGTGGTGCCCCAGGCGTCGTTGAGCCGGTCCAGGTCGCCGTAGCGCTCGCGCAGCCAGCCACGGAACGCCTCGGCGCTGACGTCGCAGTAGCAGTGCACGTTGTGGCAGCCCAGCTCGTTGGAGACGTGCCACATCACCACGGCCGGGTGGTCGGCGTACCGGCCGGCGACCGCCTCGACCAGGGCGAGCGAGCGCTCCCGGAAGATCGGCGAGCTGGGGCAGTACGCCTGGCGTCCGCCGGGCCAGAGCACGGTGCCGTCGGCGGTGCGGGGCAGGGTCTCCGGGTGCCGGTGGGCCAGCCACGGCGGCGGGCTGGCGGTGGCGGTGGCGAGGTCGACCCGGATTCCGCCGTCGTGCAGGACGTCCAGGGCCCGGTCCAGCCAGCCGAACTCCCACCGGCCGGGGGACGGTTCGAGCAGCGCCCAGGAGAAGATCCCGACGGAGACCAGGTCGACGCCAGCGCGGCGCATCAGCGCCACGTCTTCGGCCCAGACCTCTTCGGGCCACTGCTCCGGGTTGTAGTCGGCGCCGTAGAAGATCCCGTCGCCCTGCCACGTGAGGTCCTGTCGCATGCCGGAGAGCGTGCCCCGCCTGATCGAACAAGTCAACACTTTCCAACACCGGCAGAATTTCCAACGTTTACCTCCGGAATCCGTTGCCAACACTGCGATATCGATCCGGAGCTGCCCTCTTGACAGCGACGCAGGGAGGGGTAGCTTCAAGCGCCACCGGCAGTTCGTGTTTGCCAATGTTGGTTCTCGGTGGATCTTTGTTGGCATTCCCGGAGGTCGGACCCCGCCACCACTGACGGCCCTTGGGCGCAGCGCACCTCTTCTTCCGCAGGAGGCACCATGTCCCGTCCCCGTACCGAAGCCGAGTACCTGGCCCGGCTCGTACCGCCCTCCGTCGCCGGCGTCGGACGGCGCTCGCTGCTCGCCGGCACGGCCGGCGCGGGCGCGCTGCTCGGCACCGGACTGCTCGCCGGATGCGGCTCCGACTCCGGCTCCGGGTCGGAGAGCAAGTCGGTCTCGGTCGGCTCGAACCAGTCGGACCCGAAGCCCAAGGACGTCATCGCCAAGGTGATGGCCGGGTTCCAGACCTCCTCCGGCATCCAGCCCGCGGTGAACACCGTCGACCACAACACCTTCCAGGAGAACATCAACAACTACCTGCAGGGCAAGCCGGACGACGTGTTCATGTGGTTCGCCGGCTACCGGATGCGCTTCTTCGCCGCCAAGGGCCTGGCCAGCGACGTCAGCGACGTGTGGGGCAAGCTCTCCGGCTACTCCGACGCGTTCAAGAAGGCGTCCACCGGCGACGACGGCAAGCAGTACTTCGTGCCGGCGTCGTACTACCCGTGGGCGGTCTTCTACCGCAAGTCCGTCTGGCAGCAGCGCGGTTACCAGGTGCCGAAGACCCTCGACGACCTGAACGCCCTCGGCGCGCAGATGAAGAAGGACGGGCTCAACCCCATCGCGTTCGCCGACAAGGACGGCTGGCCGGCGATGGGCACCTTCGACATCCTCAACCTGCGGATCAACGGCTACCAGTTCCACGTCGACCTGATGGCCGGCAAGGAGGCCTGGACCTCCGACAAGGTCAAGAAGGTCTTCGACACCTGGGCCGGCCTGCTGCCGCTGCACCAGCCGGACGCCCTCGGCCGTACCTGGCAGGAGGCCGCCCAGTCGCTGCAGCAGAAGAAGAGCGGCATGTACCTGCTCGGTCTCTTCGTCGCCCAGCAGTTCAGCAACGACGAGCAGAGCGACCTGGACTTCTTCACCTTCCCGGAGATCGACTCGACGATCGGGGCGAAGGCCCTCGACGCGCCGATCGACGGCTACATGATGGCCCGCAAGCCGAAGTCCGAGGCGAACGCCAAGAAGCTGCTGGAGTACGTCGGCTCCAAGGACGCCGCCAACATCACCGTGAAGAACGACCCGAGCACCCTGGTCGCCAACACCGGCGCCGACACCAGCGGCTACACGGCGTTGCAGAAGAAGGCCGCGGAGCTGGTCGGCTCGGCCACCGAGATCGCCCAGTTCCTCGACCGCGACACCCGGCCGGACTTCGCCTCCACGGTGATCATCCCGGCGCTCCAGCAGTTCATCAAGGACCCGAAGGACGTCGCCGGGCTGCTGACCAGCATCGAGAACCAGAAGAAGTCGATCTTCACAAGCTGACGGCGAGAGGGGGAGGACGTCGTGTCCGACCTGCCGCTGATCCAAGCGGATCCCGCCGTGCCGTCGCCGGCCGCGACCACCACCACCAAGGGTGGTCGCGGCCGCCGGCTACGGCTCCTGTCCACCACCGACCGCGTGATCATCACGCTGATGGTGCTCGTACCACTGCTGCTCGTCGTCGGCCTGGTCTGGCTGCCGGCGCTGGCGACCGTGGCGCTCTCCGGCACCGACTGGGACGGCATCGGCCCGGTCAGCGAGATCGAGTGGGTCGGTGCCCGCAACTACTCCGACGTGATCAACATCTACCCGCCGTTCACCCCGGCCGTGCAGAACAACCTGCTCTGGCTGGCGGCGCTCTTCGTGGTCGCCACCCCGATCGGCATGTTCCTCGCCGTCCTGCTCGACAAGGAGATTCGCGGCAGCCGGTTCTACCAGACGGCGCTCTACCTGCCGGTGGTGCTGTCGCTGGCGCTGATCGGCTTCGTCTGGCAGCTGATCTACTCCCGCGACCAGGGGCTGCTCAACGCCGTCCTCGGCACCGACACCGACTGGTACGGCGACCCGAACGTCAACATCTGGGCGGTCATGTTCGCCGCCGGCTGGCGACACGTCGGCTACATCATGCTGCTCTACCTGGCCGGCCTGAAGGGCGTCGACCCGTCGCTGCGGGAGGCCGCCGCGGTCGACGGCGCCTCGGAGACCAGCACCTTCTTCCGGGTGGTCTTCCCGGTGATGCGGCCCATCAACATCATCGTGCTGGTGGTGACGGTGATCGAGTCGCTGCGGGCGTTCGACCTGGTCTGGGTCATCAACAAGGGCCGCAACGGCCTCGAACTGATCTCCGCCCTGGTCACCCAGAACGTGGTGGGCGAGGCGAGCCGGATCGGCTTCGGCTCCGCGCTGGCGACCATCATGCTGATCGTCTCGCTGGTCTTCATCACCATCTACCTGACCACCGTGATGAGGGAGGACCGGCGATGAGCACCGCGACCCTGACCCGTGAGCCGGCGGCCACCACGCCGGCCCCGCGGCGCGCGCCGCTGCGGCCCGCCCGGGTGGCCCTGCACCTTTTCCTGGGGGCGATGGCCGTCGGCTGGCTCTTCCCGATCTTCTGGGCGGTGCTGACCTCGCTGCGGTCCTACGACTACACCGCCGCCAACGGCTACGTCTCGCTCGGCGGCTGGACCTTCGACAACTACGTCACCGCCTGGCAGACCGCCGAGTTCGGCAAGCACTTCGTCAACTCGGCCTACATCACCGTTCCGGCGGTGCTGCTGACGCTCTTCCTGGCCTCCTGCGTGGCGTTCGTCATCGCCCGGTTCAGCTGGAAGACCAACATCATCCTGCTCGGTCTGTTCACGGCGGCGAACCTGCTGCCGCAGCAGGCGCTGCTGATCCCGCTGTTCCGGCTCTTCACCCAGGTTCCGCTGCCGGCCTTCATGAGCGACTCGGAGCTGCTCTACGACAGCTACTGGGGGCTGATCCTGGTCAACGTGGCCTTCCAGTGCGGCTTCTGCGTCTTCGTGCTGAGCAACTACATGAAGGCCCTCCCCCGCGACCTGTACGAGGCGGCGATGGTCGACGGGGCGAGCGTGTGGCGGCAGTACTGGCAGGTGACCATGCCGCTGTGCCGGCCGGCCCTGGCGGCGCTGGCGACCCTCGAGGTCACCTGGATCTACAACGAGTTCTTCTGGGCCACCGTGCTGATGCGCACCGGCGACAAGTTCCCGGTGACCAGCTCGCTGAACAACCTGCGCGGCGAGTTCTTCACCGACAACAACCTCGTCTCGGCCGGCTCGGTGCTGGTGGCGATCCCCACCCTGGTGATCTTCTTCCTGCTCCAGAAGCAGTTCGTCCGGGGCCTGACCCTGGGTGCCTCGAAGGGCTGACGTCGGGGCCGGGCGTCCGACTCCCGGCCCCACCGGACATCCAGAACAGCGACGTGCCTGCCGGTCATGACCATGGCCGACAGGCATGTCGCTCATCGCGATCCGGCCGCCCGGTTCCGTCGCCGAGGGTGACGGAACCCGGCGTGCCCTCACGGAAAGATGAGCGGCCATGACGAATCCGAGCGTCATCCACCTGCGCCGGGCGCGGACCAGCCTGGTGCTCGACGCACGCGGTCCCGGCCTGCCCCGGGTCGTGCACTGGGGCGCCGACCTCGGCCCACTCCCCGCCGACGAGCTGCCCGCGCTGGTCGACGCGACCATCCCGCCGGTCGTGCCGAGCAGCTTCGACGCGCCGACCGTGCTGTCCCTGCTGCCCGAGGCGAGCGCCGGCTGGAGCGGTCGCCCCGGCCTGGCCGGCCACCGCGCCGGCCGGGACTGGTCCACCGCCTTCCGGCTCGACAGCGTGGACGTGTCCGACGGCGGCCCGGAACCGGGCCGCCCGGCCCTCGGCGGCGACGCGGTGGTCGTATCCGGGGAGGACGGTGCGCACGGCGGGCCGGGCGCGGCGCGGGTGACCGTGCGGGCGACGGACCCGGCCGCCGGTCTCGCGCTGACCACCGAACTCGTCCTCGACGCGACCGGCCTGCTGACGCTGCGGCACCGGCTGCGCAACGACGGCGCGGCCCCCTACGAGGTGCGGGAGCTGACGCCGGTGCTGCCGGTGCCGGCGGTCGCCACCGAACTGCTCGACCTGACCGGCCGCTGGTGCCGGGAACGCGCGCCGCAGCGGCACCCGTGGCCGATGGGCGCCTGGGTCCGCGAGGGTCGGCACGGCCGCACCGGACACGACGCCACCCTGCTGCTGGTCGCCGGCACCCCCGGCTTCGGTTTCGGCCACGGCGAGGTGTGGGCGGTGCACACCGCCTGGAGCGGCGACCACGTCACCGTCGCCGAGCGTCGCCCCACCGGGGAGTCCACCCTGGGCGGTGGCGAGCTGCTCACCCCGGGCGAGATCCTGCTCGGCCCCGGCGAGGAGTACGCCTCCCCCCTGCTCTACGCCGTGCACTCGACCGTCGGCCTGGACGGGCTCAGCGACGTGCTGCACACCCACCTGCGGGCCCGACCGGAGCATCCGCGCTGGGCCCGACCGGTGACGCTGAACGTCTGGGAGGCGGTCTACTTCGACCACGACCTGGACCGGCTGAAGAGCCTGGCCAACCGGGCCGCCGAGGTGGGGGTCGAACGGTTCGTCCTCGACGACGGCTGGTTCCGGGGCCGCCGGCACGACCGGGCCGGCCTCGGCGACTGGCACGTCGACACCGACGTCTGGCCGGACGGGCTGCAACCGCTGATCGACCACGTACGCGGGCACGGCATGCAGTTCGGGCTCTGGGTCGAGCCGGAGATGGTCAACCCCGACTCCGACCTGTTCCGCGCCCACCCGGACTGGGTGCTCGCCGCACCCGGCCGGCTGCCTCCCGAGTGGCGGCACCAGCAGGTGCTCGACCTGGCCCGCCCGGCGGCCTACGACCACCTGCTGTCCCGGCTCGACGCGCTGCTGACCGAGCACGACGGCATCGCGTACCTCAAGTGGGACCACAACCGGGACCTCACCGAGGCCGGCCACGCCGGACGGCCCGGGGTGCACGCGCAGACCGTCGCGGTCTACCGGCTCCTGGACGAACTGCGCCGCCGGCACCCGGACGTGGAGATCGAGAGCTGCTCCTCCGGGGGCGCGCGGGTCGACCTGGAGATCCTGCGCCGCACCGACCGGGTCTGGGCCAGCGACTGCAACGACGCCCTGGAACGCCTGGCCATCCAGCGCTGGACCGGGCTGCTGCTCCCGCCGGAACTCGTCGGCACGCACATCGGACCGGAGCGCTCGCACACCACCCACCGGGTGCACGACCTGGGCTTCCGGGCGGTGACCGCGCTCTTCGGCCACCACGGCATCGAATGGGACATCGGGTCGATCACCCCGGCCGAACGCGCCGAGCTGGCCGCCTGGGTGGCACTGCACAAGCGGCTGCGCCCGCTGCTGCACACCGGGCGGGTGGTCCGGGTCGACCACCCCGACCCGGCCGTCCAGGCGCACGGCGTGGTCGCCCACGACGGTTCCCGGGCCGTGTACGCGGTGTCCCGGCTGGGCACCTCCGCCGCGCAGATCCCCGGGCCGGTCCGGCTGCCCGGGCTGGACCCGCGGCGGCGGTACGCGGTACGGCCGGCGGCGGGCGTGCCGGAGCCGGCGGTGCTGCAGATGACCGAGCCGGGCTGGCTGCCGAAGGGGGCCACGCTGAGCGGGGCGGTGCTCGCGACGGTGGGGCTGCAACTGCCGGCCCTGCACCCGGAGCAGGCGCTGCTGCTGGAGGTCACCGCGGTCGACTGAGATTCGACCGGGAGAGGTGGCCGGGTCCGCGCGGACCCGGCCACCGGTGCCCGAGCGAACTCAGCTCGCGGTGCAGCTCACCGCCGGCGCGGCGTTGCCGCCGTTCCAGCTGGCGATGAAGCCGAAGGTGGTGCTGGCGCCGGCCGCGAGCCGGCCGTTGTAGTCGACGTTGCGGGCGGTGTACGTCGCCCCGCTGCCGGTGAGCGCGGCGTTCCAGGACTGGTTGACGCTCTGGCCGTTGGCGAAGGTCCACCGGGTCGTCCAGCCGGTGATCGCCGTGTTCCCGGCGGTCACCCTGACCTCACCCTGGAAGCCGCCCTGCCACGAGTTGACGATGGTGTACGCGGCGGTGCAGCCGGCGCTCGGCGGCGGGGTGGTCGGCGGGGGCGAGGTGGGCGGCGTGGTCGGAGTGGTGCCGGAGTAGACCGACGCCTCCTTCGCGGTCGCCCGGATCCCGTTGGCGCCGTTGAAGAGCCGCTGCCCCCAGCTGGTCAACCGCGCCGGGTCGAAGCCGGTGGCCATGTCGAGGTACTCCACGCCGCCGCCGTTGCCGCTCCACGACCAGCCGAGCCAGCCGATCCCGTTGGCCTGGCTGTACGACAGGATGGTGTCCTCGTCCGGGTTGCCGTCGGAGTGGTTGAAGCCGAACTCGCCGACCACGATGGGCAGCCCGGCGCTGCGGAACCGGCCCAGGTAGTCGGTGATCTCGGCGGCGGTGTCGAAGACGCCGTACATGTGGATCGAGAAGACGGTGTTGCGCGCCGGGTCGGCGTTGAACACCGTGGCGGCGTTGTTCCGCATGGTGAACGACCAGTCCTGGCCCCAGTTCGGGGCGTCGACCATGATGGTGTGGGCGATCCCGCCGGCGCGCAGTCGCTTGATCGCGTTCGCGGTGTCCGTGGTCCAGGAGGCGTAGTTCTGGTTGCCGTACGGCTCGTTGCCGATGTTGACGATGACGTACCTCTCCTGGCCGTTGAGCGCACCGGCGATGCTGAGCCAGTAGTCGACGGCCCGGTCCAGGGTGACCGCGGCGCCCTCCTCGCCGTAGCCGGTGGTGTCGTGCACCTCCAGCACGCAGATCAACCGGTTGGCCTTGCAGAGGGAGATGACGTTGCCGACGTCGGCGGCGCTGTTCCTCGTCCAGCGGTCGCCGCTGGAGAGCACCACCCGGACGGTGTTGGCGCCCAACGCCTTGATGTCGGCGAAGGAACGGGTCTGCTGGGGGTACCAGGTGTGGGCGTGGTTGACGCCGCGCATGACGAACTCGGCGCCTCCTGCGTCGTAGAGCCGGCCGTTGGCGACCGAGAACCCGGCCGCGGCGTGGGCCGGGTGGACGAAGGTGAAGACGGCGGCGAGGACGGTGAGCAGGGCGACGCCGGCGACGGTGAGTCGCTTTTCCATGGCTTTCCTCGGGAAGGTCGACCCCGTGCCCTTGGCGGGGTGGCGGTTGGGTGGTGACGGTGGCGCACGGCTGCAGCCCGACAGCCGTCGCCCGGTACTCCCTGACAGCGCGGACATCAGCGTAGGCCGATGCGATTCGGAAAGCAACCGGTTAAGTTGACAGCCCGCTCGACGTCGTCAGCCGGTGGCGGCGACTCGCCCATTACCCCACCCGCAGACGGTGAACCGGTTAAGCCGGGCCGGTGCACCCGACCCCGGGCTCCGTCCAGGGCGCACCGGCCGGCGCCCGGAGAAACGGACAGCGGGGGTTGGCCGGCGTCGACCGGGGTATCCGGTGACGATCCGTCGGGCGGAAGGAGCAACCAGGATGGTCACCGTCGGCTACACCCTGATGTGCGAGCAGGCCGGTCCGAAGCAACTGGTCGACTACGCGGTGCGGGCGGAGGCCGCCGGCTTCGACCAGCTGGTGATGTCCGACCACTACTACCCGTGGCTCGACACCCAGGGCCACTCCCCCTACGCCTGGTCGGTGCTCGGCGCGGTCGCCCACGCCACCCAGCGGGCCGAGCTGATGTCCTTCGTGACCTGCCCGATCCTCCGCTACCACCCGGCCGTGGTGGCGCAGAAGGCCAGCACCGTCGGGGCGCTCTCCGACGGCCGGTTCACCCTCGGCCTCGGCGCCGGGGAGAACCTCAACGAGCACGTGGTCGGCGGCTGGCCGCACGTGCAGCAGCGGCACGAGATGTTCGAGGAGGCGCTCCAGATCATTCGGCCGCTGCTCAACGGCGAGACCCTGACCTTCTCCGGCAACCACTTCGACGTGCCCGAGGCGTACCTGTGGGACCGGCCCGACCGGCCCGTCCCGATGGCCGTCGCGGCCTCCGGGCCGTCCTCGGCCGCGCTCGCCGCCGAGTACGCCGACGGCCTGGTCGCCACCGAGCCGGACCCCCGGATCATCCAGCTCTACGACGACGCGGGCGGCGCCGGCCAGCCCCGCTTCGGCCAGGTCGCGATCTGCTACGGCCCCGACGAGGCCGAGTGCCGCAAGATCGTGCACGACCAGTTCCGCTGGTTCGGCATGGGCTGGAAGGTCAACGCCGACCTGCCCGGCCCGGAGGCGTTCGCCGCCGCCACCCAGTACGTCCGCGAGGAGGACGTCGCCCAGGGCATCAGCTGCGGCCCCGACGTGGACCGGCACGTCGAGGCGTTCAAGCAGTTCGTCGACGCCGGCTTCACCCACGTGGCGATCGTGCAGGTGGGCGGCGAGACCCAGCCGATGTTCCTGGACTGGGCGCAGGAGCAGCTGCTACCCCGGCTCCGTGAGCTGTGACCGGCAGGCTCTCCGCGCCGGGGCGGTTCGGCCCGACCGAGCTGCGCCTGGCGCTCGCCGCGCCCCGACCGGCCGCCGGGCTGACCAGCGAGTGGCGGCTGGTGAACGGAGTGCGTACGCACACCCGGCGCGGCGGCGACCCCACCCGGGACGCCGCCCCGGTGGTGCTGGTGCACGGACTCGCCGTCTCGCACCGCTACCTCACCCCGCTGGCCGTCGCGCTGGCCCCGACCCATCCGGTGTACGTGCCCGACCTGCCCGGCTTCGGCCTCAGCGCGCATCCCGACCGGGCCTACGACGTACGGGAGCACGCCGCACACCTGGCCGCCTGGCTGGCCGCGTACCGGCTGCCGCCGGTCTGCCTGCTCGGCCACTCGTTCGGCGCCGAGGTGGCCGCCGCGCTCGCCGCCCACCACCCCGAGGCGGTACGCGCCCTGGTGCTGGCCGGGCCGACCAGCGACCCGGCGGCCCGCACCCGCCGGGGACAGTTCGGCCGCTGGCTGGTCGACACCCTGCGGGAGGCGCCGTTGCAGGCGCCGATCCTGGCCCGGGACGTCGCCGACGCCCGCCCCTGGCGGGTCTACGCCACGCTGTCGCACTCGGTGCGCAACGCCATCGAGGCCGACCTCGTCCGGGTGGCCGCGCCCACCCTGGTGCTCACCGGCGACCGGGACCCGGTCGTCCCCCGATCGTGGCGGGACCGGGCCGCCCGGCTCGTCCCGCACGCCCGCGCGGCCACCGTGCCGGGGGCCGCGCACAACGTCGTCACCACCGCCCCCGAGCAGGTGGCCGGCGCGATCCGCACCCTGCTCGCCCCGACCCTGACAAGGTGAACCATGCGCATCGGCAACACGGAGATCCGTCCACTCGGCGGGGGCCTCGGCTGCCTCCTGATGATCCTCTTCTCGGTGCTCGCCTCGGTCGTGCTGACCGTCCTGCTCAACCTGATCCTCTGAGCTGACCCCCGCCGCCGCCGCCGCTCCCTCGTCCGGGACGGCGGCGGTCAGGCCGGGTCGAGAGCGAACTCGGCGACGACCGGGTAGTGGTCGGAGGCGTACTCGGTCTCCCCGCCGCGCAGCACCCGGCAGTCCCGCACCCGGGCGGCCAACGGGGACGTGGCGAAGAGGTAGTCCAGCCGCATTCCGGAGAACTCCGCCCCGCCGCCGTGCCGGGTCGGCGCCGTCACGCCCTCCTCGGCGGCGCCGGGCCGGGCGCCGAGGTCGACCAGGCCGGCGGCGAGCAGCCGGGCCACCGCCCGGGTCTCCACGGTGCGCCCGTCGCGGCGCAGGTGCCGCCGCCGGTACGCCACCGGCAGCCGGGCCACCCGCTCGGCGTGCTCGCCGCCCGGGTCGAGGGTGTTCAGGTCGCCGGCGAGCAGCGCCAGCTCGCCCGACGCCCGGCGCACCGCCGCGGCCAGCCAACCGGCCTCCACCCGCCGCCGCAACCCCGAGTACGGGTCGAGGTGCGCGCTGAGCACCGTCGCCGGGCCGGCGTCGCTGGCCAGCACCACCCGCTGCGCGGCGTGGTGGAAGGGGCGGCGCAGCGGGGCCGCGGCCACGGCCCGCCACGGCGGCCGGACCAGCACCGCCACCGGCTGACCGAAGCAGGACCGGGCCAGGTGGGGACGCATCCCCACCCGGCCCGCGAAGTCGGCCAGCACCCCGCCGTCGTCGAAGCCACGCAGCTCCTGCACCGCCAGCACGTCCGGCCGCTGCCCGGTGACCACCCGGACCACCCGGTCCAGCCGGCCCGGACCGTCGTGGTCCCGCCCGCCGGTCCGGATGTTCCAGGTCATCACCCGCAGCACGTCAGTCCACCCGGGCGGCCTTGGCCAGCTCGTCGTCCAGCTCGTGGAGCTGCTCCGACTCGATGGCCGGCGTGTTGCCCTCCGCGACGTCGGCGTTGGGGCGGACCACCCAGTAGAGCAGCCCGATCCAGAGCGCGCTCAGCAGGATCGCGCCCATGAAGTCGGTCGGATGGTGCATGCCCCGGTACATCCGGGAGATCGCCACGCCGACCGGCATGATCACCGCCAGGGTCACGAAGAGCCAGCGCCACCACCGGTCGGTGCGCGGCAGGACGACCAGCGTGATCGCCGCCCAGACGCAGATGGTGGCGGCGATGTGGCCGGACGGGAAGGAGGAGGTCGGCATCGGCCCGTCGAGGTTGCCCACCGGCGGGCGCGGGCGGTCCACCGCCGCGGCGGCGGCCAGGAAGAGGCTCAGCTCACCGAACATGGCCAGCGCCACGAAGAGCACCGGGCGCCAGCGGCGCCAGATCGCCAGCACCAGCGGGCAGAAGACCAGCGAGATGAGCAGGATGGCGTGGGTGTCACCGGCCTTGCTCCACCAGTAGCTGACGTCGTCCCGGCCCGGGGTGCGGTGCTCGGCGAACCACCGCGGCACGTCGGTGTCGAGGGTCGCGAAGAAGGTCCCGCCGGCGTGGTAGCTGACGAAGATGCCGAAGCCGTATAGCGCGCCGAGGACCAGCACCCAGCCGACCAGCAGCTCGAAGACCGCGGCCCGGGGGTGCGGCAGCAGGTGCGCCTCGTCGGGGGCCGGCGCCACCTCGTGCGCGGCCTCCGGCTCCAGCCCCTCGGTCAGCGTCGGCAGCCGCCGGCCGCGCTCCAGCCGCCACAGCCGGAAGGCGTACGCGGTGACGCCGAGCCAGGCGGCGCCGAGCAGCCAGGCCCCCAGCACGTCGGAGACGAAGTGCACGCCGAGCGCGACCCGGGTCAGGCCGATGAGGAACACGACGGTGGCGACCAGGGCGATGGCGGGCTTGCGCCAGCGCGGCGCCATGGCCGGCAGGAAGACCAGCAGCAGTGCGCCGTACGCGACGAAGGAGCCCAACGCGTGCCCGCTGGGGAAGCTGTTCCCCGAGTAGGCGCCGATCGGCACCTCCACCTCGGGGCGGAGCCGGTCGACCAGCGTCTTCAGCGCCGGGTCGAGGATCAGCGCGCCGACACCGGTGACGATCAGGAAGACCGCCAGCCGGCTCTGGCGACGGATCAGCAGGCCGAGCACGGCCACCGAGACCAGCCAGATGATCACCGCCCGGCCGCCGAGGTCGGTGAGCGCGGTCAGCACGGTCACCAGCGGCCCGTGCGGCGCGACCAGGTCGTTGAGCCCGGCGGCCACGCCGTGGTCGACGTCGTAGAGCGGGGACCACCGGACCCGGACCAGGACCAGCAGCAGACCGAACCCGACCCCGGTGCAGAGCACGAGCGCCAGGCCGGCCAGCGTCCGCTCGGTGAAATGACCCAGGGGTCGTGCCAAGACGTCCTTCACCGCGCTCACGGCAGCCTCCCTATCTCCTGGCGACGCGCAGTACCCGATCGGCGCTTCGCGTACACCCGCAGGGCGGCAAGGCGGGGGTCAGAGCGAGGTCATCTCCCCGGTGTCGAGCAGCGGCTCCCGCTCACTCTCCGGCTCCCACAGGTCCGGCTGGGCCGGCTCGTGCACGCCGATCCGCATCGCCTCCAACTGGGCGGCGAAGGAGAGCCCGCCGAAGAGCGCCATGCCGGTGAGGTTGGCCCAGAGCAGCAGGGCCATCATCCCGGTGAGCGCGCCGTAGGTCTGCCCGAACCCGTCGCTGAACCGCACGTACGCGGCCAGCAGCAGGCTGGCCAGCCACCAGAGCGCGGTCGCGATGCCGCCGCCGAAGAAGAGCCAGGACAGTCCGGGCTGGTTGCGCCGGGGCGCGCGCCGGAAGATCACCGAGACGGCGACCACGGTCAGCGCGAGGCTCAGCGGCCACCGCACCACGGCCCAGACGCCGCCGGCGAAATCACCCCACTCGTAGTGCCGTTGCACCGAGGCGCCGATCGCCCCGCCACCGACCAGGATCAGGAACCCGGCCAGCGCCGGCACGCCGGCGGTGACCGCGAGGACGGCGGCCCGGACGTACTTGGCCAGGGCCGGGCGGTCCCGCTCCACGCCGTAGATCCGGTTCGCGCCCCGTTCGATCTGCGCCATGGTGGTGGTCAGCGCGACCAGGCCGGTGAGCAGACCGAGGGTCAGCGCCAGTTCGCCCGCTTCCTCGGTGCGCTCGCCGTCGCTGAGAAGTTCCCGGACCATCTGCTCGCTCTGCCCGGGGGTGAGCGCCAGCACGGTGTCGGCGACCACCTGGCCGCCCTCCTCCACCCCGAGCTCGGTGATCAGACCGGTCAGCGCGATCATGAACGGGACCACGGCGAGGCAGAGCTGCAACGCGAAGGCCCGGGAGTGGCTGAACCCGTCGCCGTAGCGGAACCGGATGAAGGCGTCCCGCAGCAGCGACCAGCCGCCCTGGCGACGCAGGGTGTGCCAGGCGTCGTCGGCGGAGAGCTCGTCGGAGGACATCAACCGGGTCTCCGGCACGAGCCTGGTGCTACTCACGGCGCGCCTCCTCGATCAACTGCTCGCCGCGCTCCGCCGCCGCGTCGGCGTCCATCGCCAGGTCGGGGTGGCCCTCCGGCCGCGGCACGCAGAGCCAGAGCGCCTCGGGCCGGACCTCCGCCGTCAGCGTCCGCCCGGGCTCGATCAGGTCGCCGTCGAGCTGGCGGGGCTGCGCCCGGTTGCTGGTGATCTCGACCCGGCGGCCCCGGAGGACCTCCATCCGCGGCACGCTGCCACGCCGGCGGACCAGCGCCCAGCCCATGGCCAGCCAGTGCCGCAGCGTACGAGGGGTGAGCACGGCCACGTCGAGCCAGCCGTCGTCCGGCTCGGCGTCGGTGAGCAGCCGGACGCCGCCCTGGAGCCGGCCCACGTTGGCGACCAGCACCGAGCGGGCCCGGCGGCGCAGCGGCGGCCGGTCGTCGATCCGGATCGAGACCCGCATCGGCCGGTCCCGCAGGTGCTTCGCGGCTCCCATGATGTACGCCGGCCAGCCGATCCGCGCCTTGGTGGTCTCGGAGGTGTCCTGGAGCATCTGGGCGTCGAAGCCCATCCCGGCCATCACCGCGAAGTACCGGTCGTCGACCGCGCCGACGTCGAGCCGGCGCAGCCCGCGCTCGACGGCGACCTCCAGCCCGGCGGCCAGGTCGGTGGAGAGGCCGAGGTTGGCGGCGAGCAGGTTACCGGTGCCCTGGGGCAGCACGGCCAGGGCGGCGTCGGTGCCGACCAGCCCGCTGACACAGGCCATCACCGTGCCGTCGCCGCCGCAGGCGAAGACCACCTGCGCGCCGGCCCGCACGGCCGCCTCGGTCTGGCCCCGGCCCGGGTCGGCGACGGTGGTCTCGTACCACGTCGGCTCGGGCCAGCCGGCCGCGCCGAGGGCGTCGTTCACCGTACGCCGGAAGTCATCGAGATCGGTCACCTTGGCGGGGTTGACCACCACCGCCGAGCGCGGCGCGACATCGTCAGCGGTCACCGGGCGCCTGTCCTGTCCACCATCCACGGCGCAAGTGTGCAGCAACACCCGTCGGTCAGCGAGCCCACACGGCCCGACGTCGCGTGTGCCGCAAACAGGTTTCAGCGGCGCCGCCACTGATCGACCCGTTCGCCCCGGGCCGCCCGATCCGCGACGTCGGTCACCCGGCGGACCCAGTCGACCCGCGGCGCCTCGGTCACCGCCTCGTCCCCGCCGGGCCGGGGCCGGCCGGTCGCCGCCTTCCAGGTGACCGACCGGACCCCGGTGGACCGCTCGCGGTACGACTCCAGCCGGTCCCGCCACTGCGCCGCCGTCCGGCGTGGGACCGCTCGCCGTCGTCGCCGGGTACCGGTCAGGCCGCCGTCCGCGACGCGACCTCGACGCGGCGGCGCAGGTCGTCCAGATCGACCCCCACCTCGGCGAGGACCAGCGCGCCGAGTCCGCCGCCCTCGCGCAGCAGCCCGAGCAGGATGTGCTCGGTGCCGATGTGGCGGTGGCGAAGCCGCAGCGCCTCGCGCAGGGACAGCTCCAGCGCCTTCTTCGAGCGGGGCGAGAAGGGGCCGCCGACGTACCGTTTCAGGCCCCAGCGTCGGCGGGGCGCCGGCACCGCCGCCCGCAGCGCGTCCGGACCGAACGACTCCTCGATCCGGGCCACGATCGCGGCCAGGTCGATGCCGATCTCCCGCAGCGCGGCGGCGTCCGCCGCACCGAGGCCGGCGCCGTCGTCGGCGGTGTGCCGGGCGATGCGGGCACGTAGGTCGCCGACGCTCACGCCGGCGTCGGTGAGCACCCGGGCGGCCAGCGCGTCGGGGTCGGCGAGCAGGGCCAGCAACAGGTGCTCGGTGTCGACCGGGCGCTGCCCCTCGGCCCGGGCCTCCTCGATTGCCCGTCTGACGACCGTGCGGGCCCGGTCGGTGAACCGTTCGAACATCACGCCTCCCAGTTGCCGCGGACCGCCGGTCGCCCGGCGTGCTTCTTGTGGACCGCCTGCCGGCTCACCTCGAGCGCGTCGGCGATCTCCTGCCAGGACCAGCCCTGCCGTCGGGCGTTGTCCACCTGGACCACCTCCAGCCGTTCGAGGAGCCGGCGCAGGGCGAGCACCGCCCGCAGCCCGATCTTCGGATCGGTGCTGCCGGCTGCCGCCGCGAGTTCCGTCGCCTGACTCATGCTGTCAACGTACGTTGACAACGCCACGTTGTCAACCCCGGTTGACACATCTCCGGCCGGCTGCGGTGTTAGCGTCGGCCGGTGCGCCGCCGCCCCTCCCCCGACCGCCCCACCGCGCTGCGACACCGGGTCGGCGCGGTCGAGCTGGAGATCGCCGCCGGCAGCGTGGTCGGTCACCGCTATCCGGCGAACTTCGACGTGCTGCACGTGGACGCGGCGCTGCCGTTCGTCGCGGTCGCCGACGGGATGGGCGCCGGGGAGGGCAGCCGGGTCGCCGGCAGCACGGCGATGACCACCCTGGTCGAGGGGGTCCACGCCAGCTGGCCGGGGACGGGGCCACGGCAGTTGCGGGCCGCGGTCGCCGAGACCCAGTCCCGGGTACGCGCCGCCGGCGCGCGACTGGCCGAGCTGACCGGCTGCACACTGACCGCGCTGCTCGCCGAGCCCGACGGCGAGCAGGCCTGGATCGTCCAGCTCGGCGACTCCCGCGCCTACCGGCTGCGCGACGGCCTCCTGGAGCTGATGACCGTCGACCACACCGCCGCCTGGCTGGGCCTGCTGCACGGCTGGTACGCGGCGGACTCCTCCGAGGCGGCCCGGGCCCGCTACCAGCTCCTGCGCTACGTGGGCCACCCCGACGCGCCCACCGCCGACCTGCTCGCCGTCCCGCTGCGCCCCGGTGACACCTGGCTGCTCTGCACCGACGGGGTCAGCGACCAGCTCGACTACCACCCGCTGCGCGACCATCTGGCCGGACCGGACCCGACCCGGGCGGTCCGCGACCTGCTCGCCGCCACCCTGGCCGCCGGCGGCGACGACAACGCCACCGCGGCGGTGCTCCGGGTCCACCCGGCCACCCACTGAGCCCCCAACCACCCACGCGGGCCCACTTCCCCGCAGGCCCGTCCACCCCCGGGCCACACCACCACCGCCACCCGTCACCCGTCACAGACGTCGGGCGACTCCGCGAGTGGAACGCCATTGCTGTCAAACGCCCGGCATGACGTACCTGAGGTTCCGCTCGTGGGTCCGGGCCGCCTGCCAGCACGCGTGCCGCACCCAGGTTCGGCGCGGTGGCCGCCGAGTCGCTCGGCGCGGGGGCGGAACCGGCCGGGCCGTACCGGAAGATGATCGCCTCGGTCGACGCGGCGATGGCCAGGTCGTACTCGAACCGGCTGCTCGCCGCGACGCCGGAGACGGTGGCCCGGGTGATCGAGCGGGCGGTCCGCCGGCCGCCCCCGCACCCGCTACCAGGTCACCGCCGCCGCCTGGACGATGGTGCACACCCGCCGGCTGCTCGGCGCGCGGGTCTTCGACGCGGTGGCCCGGGTCAAGTTCCGCTGAGGCGTCCGGCACCCCGCCGCCCCGACACGCCCGCGCCGGTCCGGGCCCGCCCGAGTGCGCCGAACCCGGCCCGGCGGGGCGGTGGCGCGACTAGCGTCGGTGGGGTCGGCGTGGCCGTACGGTGCGGGGCGCCCGGGAGGTGAGCCGGATGACCGGATCCGCCGGTACGCCGGTCGTGGCCGGCATCAGCCCGTCGCCACAGGCCATGGAGGTCGTCCGGCTGGCCGCCCGGGAGGCCGCCGCGCACGGTCGGGACCTGGTGCTGCTGCACGCCTTCAACTGGCAGGCGGCGTTCGAGGAGCCCTCGGTCTCCCGGCCCCGCGACCAGGCCGAGGAGCTCATCGACCGGGCCACCGAGGTCGCCCGCGAGGTCGAACCGACGGTGACGGTCAGCGGCGAGATCGTCGAGGGCGCACCGGTCACCGCGTTGATCCGCCGCTCCGACACGGCGTTCCTGCTGGCGATCGGCGACGGCGGAATGGCCGGCTGCGGGGACTGCGTGCCGGCCGACGCGACCGGCGTGCAGCTCGCCGCCCGGGCCGGCTGCCCGGTGCTGGTGGTCCGCCCCGAGCCAGCCGTCTCCGGGCCGGTGCTGGTCGGGGTGGACGGGTCGACGAGTTCGCGGACCGCGCTGGACTTCGCCTTCGACTGCGCCGCCGGCCGGGAGGCCCGGCTGCTCGCGGTGCGGGTGCTCGAGCCGGGACGCGCCGACGACGGCGACGACGTGCTCCTCGATGCGGTGGCCCGGGCCGGCCGGCACCATCCCACGGTCTCGGCGGAGTGCCACACCGTACGTGGCGAACCTGGCGATGTCCTGGTCGAGCAGTCGCGGTCCGCGCAGCTGGCGCTGGTCGGCGCCCGGGGCGACGAACCGTGGCGCGGCATGCTGGGCGCGGTGAGCCAGTCCCTGCTGTACCACGCGCCGTCGCCGGTCATCATCGTCCGCGGCCTGACCGACACGCCGCCGGACGGGCCATGACGCCCTGCGGTCGCGGGACCAACGGCCCTGATCCCGCGCGCCGGGCCGGGCGACGCTGGACAGGCCCCGGGGCGGACGCCCGCTTTCGGAATGCAGAAGTCCCCGACGCGCGAGAGGCTGACGCAACATGGAGACCGCTCTCGATTCGCACAGCACACTGACCGAAGACGAGCTGCGCCGGCTGGACGCCTACTGGCGGGCGGCGAACTACCTCACCGTCGGGCAGATCTACCTGCTCGGCAACCCGCTGCTGCGCGAACCGCTGACGCCCGAGCACGTCAAGCCCCGACTCCTCGGTCACTGGGGCACCAGCCCCGGGCTGAACCTGCTCTACGCGCACCTCAACCGGATCATCGTCGCCCGTGACCTGTCGGCGATGTTCATCACCGGCCCCGGCCACGGCGGCCCGGCCCTGGTGGCCAACACCTGGCTGGAGGGCACCTACAGCGAGCTGTACCACGCGGTCGGCCGCGACGAGGCGGGCATGGCGAAGCTGTTCCGCCAGTTCTCCTTCCCCGGCGGCATCCCGAGCCACGTGGCGCCGGAGGTGCCGGGTTCGATCCACGAGGGCGGCGAGCTGGGGTACGCGCTGAGCCACGCCTACGGCGCGGCGTTCGACAACCCCGACCTGCTGGTCGCCTGCGTCATCGGTGACGGCGAGGCCGAGACGGGCCCGCTGGCCGGCAGTTGGCTCTCCAACGTCTTCCTCAACCCGGCCCGTGACGGCGCGGTGCTGCCGATCCTGCACCTCAACGGCTACAAGATCGCCAACCCGACGGTGCTGGACCGGATCCCCGGCGAGGACCTGCTCGACATGATGCGCGGCTTCGGCCACCAGCCGTACGTCGTCGAGGGCGACGACCCGACGAAGGTGCACCAGCTCCTCGCCGCCACCCTCGACCGGACGTGCGACGAGATCGCCGCCATCCAGCGGCGGGCCCGCTCCGGCGGCACCGTCGAACGCCCCCGCTGGCCCATGATCATCCTGCGTACGCCGAAGGGCTGGACCGGCCCGCGCGACGTCGAGGGCAAGCGGGTCGAGGGCACCTACCGGGCCCACCAGGTGCCGATCGACGCGGTGCGCAAGAACCCGGAGCACCTGGCCGAGCTGGAGCGCTGGCTGCGCAGCTACCGACCGGAGGAGCTCTTCGACGCCACCGGCGCCCCGGTCGCCGAGCTGGCCGCCCTGCCCCCGAAGGGCGACCGGCGGATGAGCGCCAACCCGGTCACCAACGGCGGCATGATGCTGCGCGAGCTGAGCCTGCCCGACTTCCGCGACTACGCGGTCGACGTACAGCGGCCCGGCGAGACCGTCGCCGGCGCCACCGGTGCGCTGGGCCCCTGGGTACGCGACGTGATCACGGCCAACCCGCAGACGTTCCGCCTCTTCGGGCCGGACGAGGTCGCCTCGAACCGCCTCGGCGCGGCGTTCGAGGTCACCGACCGGGCCTGGGTGGCCGGCACGGTGCCCGGCGACGACCACCTCTCCCCCGACGGGCGGGTGATGGAGGTCCTCTCCGAGCACCTCTGCCAGGGCTGGCTGGAGGGCTACCTGCTCACCGGCCGGCACGGCATCTTCACCAGCTACGAGGCGTTCATCCACATCGTCGACTCGATGGTCAACCAGCACGCCAAGTGGTTGAAGGTCACCCGGGGCATCACCTGGCGGCAGCCGGTGGCCTCCCTGAACTACCTGCTCTCCAGCCACGTGTGGCGGCAGGACCACAACGGCTTCTCGCACCAGGACCCGGGCTTCATCGACCACGTGATGAACAAGAAGGCCGAGGTCGTCCGGGTCTACCTGCCGCCGGACGCCAACACCCTGCTCTCCACCATGGACCACTGCCTGCGCAGCTGGCACTACATCAACGTGGTGGTCGCCGGCAAGCAGCCCGCGCCGAACTGGCTGTCCATGGAGGATGCGATCCAGCACTGCCGCCGCGGCATCGGCATCTGGGACTGGGCCAGCAACGACGAGGGCGCCGAGCCGGACGTGGTGCTCGCCTGCGCCGGGGACGTGCCGACGCTGGAGACGCTGGCCGCCGCGGACCTGCTGCACCGGCACCTGCCCGAGCTGAAGGTGCGGGTGGTCAACGTGGTGGACCTGATGCGGCTCCAGCCCGCCTCGGAGCACCCGCACGGGCTGTCGGACAAGGAGTTCGACACCATCTTCACCCAGGACAAGCAGATCATCTTCGCGTACCACGGCTACCCGTGGCTGATCCACCGGCTGACCTACCGGCGCACCAACCACGAGAACCTGCACGTGCGCGGATACAAGGAGGAGGGCACCACCACCACCCCTTTCGACATGGTGATGCTCAACGACCTGGACCGCTTCCACCTGGTGATCGACGTCATCGACCGGGTGCCCGGGCTCGCCTCGCGCGCCGCCCACCTGCGTCAGGACATGGTCGACGCCCGGGAGTCGTGCCGGGACTACACCCGCCGCTTCGGTGAGGACGACCCACGGGTCGCCGAGTGGCGGTGGATCCGGGAGACCGAGCCCGCGCTGCGGAACGGGCAGTGACCTCGACGGAGATCCTGGTCGGCTACGACGGCTCCGCCGACGCCGCCGTCGCCCTGGACTGGGCGCTCGACGAGGCGGAACGCAGCGCCCGGCCGGTCCACCTGGCGTACGTCTTCGAGTGGCTGACCGTGGCCGGCTGGATCGGCCCGGGACCGGCCCCGGGTGTCTGGCCGGACCAGACCGCCCGCCGGCAGGTCGAGGAGCTGGTCCGCGAGGCGACCGCCGACGCCGCCGCGGCGCGCCCCACGGTCACCGTGCACGGCGAGGTCCACGACGGCCCGCCCGCGCTGGTGCTCCAGGAACGCTCCGCGCGGGCGGGGCTGCTGGTGCTCGGCAGCCGCGGCCACGGCGGCTTCACCGGGCTGCTGACCGGCTCGACGGTGCTGGCGGTGACCGCGCACGCGCACTGCCCGGTGGTGGTCGTCCGGGAGGCCGGCGCCGGCGCGGTGGGCCCGGTGGTGGTCGGCGTCGACGAATCCGAGCCCTCCCGGGTGGCGCTCCGCTTCGCCGTGGAGCACGCCGCCCGGCGGGAGGCGCCGCTGCGGGTCGTCCGGGTCTCCGAGCCGCCCGGACGGGCCCCGGATCACGACGTCGAGGTGGAGGCCGCGCGGGAGCGGGCCGCCGTGCGGGACGCCGTGGCGCGGTGCCGGGAGGACTTCCCCGACGTGGCGGTCACCGTGGACGTCACGCCCGGCAACCCGGCGGCCGTCCTGGTCGAGGCGAGCCGGGACGCCCAGCTCATGGTGGTGGGCAGCCGCGGCCGGGGCGGGCTGCGCGGGATGCTGCTCGGCTCGGTCAGCCAGCAGCTCCTCCAGCACGCGCACTGCCCGGTGGCGGTCGCCCGGGAACGCTGACCACGGCGACCGCCGAGGGCGCCGTCCTCCGGGGGTCCACGCCGGTCTGCCCGGGTTTCGGGTCGTCGGCGAGACCGGACAGTGAGATCCGGAGGAATCGGGCGGGCCGGAAGGCCCGCATGACGGGACCTCCGTCCCGTGCGGACCGTCGGGCGCTGACGCAGGATGGAGCGGCAGGCCGCACCCGGGACGTCGGGGCGGGCACGACGGGGACACGGAAAGGTCGCCACGATGAGCCACGAGACGCCGGCCGCTGATCGGCCGCTGACCACCGCGCTCGCGGAGGCGGCCGCCACCGCCGGTCACGCCCCCTCGGTGCACAACACGCAGCCGTGGCGCTGGCGGGTCCTGCCGGACGCCCTGGAGCTGCGGGTGGACCGGGACCGCCAGCTGGCCGCCACCGACCCGGAGGGACGCCTGTCGACGCTCAGCTGCGGGACGGCGCTGCACCACGCCCGGCTGGCGCTCGCCGCCGAGGGATGGACGGCGGTGGTGGAGCGGCTGCCCGACCCGGCGCAGCCGGACCTGCTCGCCCGGCTGACCGGTCTGGACCGCTCGGGAGCCGACCCCGACGCGATGCGCATGGTGCAGTGCATGCAGGTCCGGCACACCGACCGGCGCCCGGTCAGCGACGAGCCGGTGCCCACCAGCGCGGTCGGTGACATCGCCCGGGCGGTCAGCGCCGAGGGCATCCGGTTGCAGATCCTCGACGGCGACCAGGTGATGGAGCTCGCGGCGGCGGCGTCGCACGCCGACACCATCGAGGCGGAGGACCCGCAGGTGCGCGAGGAGCTGCGGTACTGGACCAGCCGGGCCGGCACCGGCACCGGCCTCCCGCCGGAGGTGCTGCCGGAGCAGCAGCCGCAGACCACGGTCCCGGCGCGGGACTTCGGGCGCGTCGGCGAGCTGCCGGTCGGCCCCGGCCACGACAAGGCCGCCGTGTACGCGCTGCTCTTCGACGACGAGGACGAGCCGGACAGCTGGCTGCGGGCCGGAGAGGCGCTCTCCGCGGCCTGGCTCACCGCCACCCGGCTCGGGGTGTCCATGGTGCCGCTGTCCGGGGCGGTGGAGGTGCCCGGCACCCGCCAGATCCTGCGTCAGCTGCTCCGTGGCCTCGGCTTCCCGTACCTCGTGCTGCGCCTGGGGATCGCGGACCCGGCGCACGCCGGCCCGCCGCACACGCCGCGGCTGCCGGTGCAACAGGTGGTCGACACCGCGGCGGTACGCGACCAGCGCTCGTGACGGCCTCCTCCCGGACGGACACCGGGCGATAGCATCGCCCGGTGGCCAGCGCACC
The DNA here is from genome assembly GCF_036902725.1 of Micromonospora psammae. Lineage (NCBI taxonomy): Bacteria > Bacillati > Actinomycetota > Actinomycetes > Micromonosporales > Micromonosporaceae > Micromonospora > Micromonospora psammae. The sequence continues at coordinate 84,993 of NZ_JBAKHM010000026.1, forward strand.
GACCCCCCGCGCCGAGCACCCCACTCCCTCGCTGGGGCTGAGCCCGCTGTCCCGGGTCCGCCTCGACGAGCTGCTCCAGGAGATGCTGGACCGGGTCGGCGAGGTGATGACCAGTCGGGAGCGGCTGCGCGCCCTGCTCGACGCCGTCGTCGGCATCGGCTCCGACCTCGACCTGCGCAGCACCCTGCAACGGATCGTGCGGTCCGCCTGCGAGCTGGTCGGCGCCCGCTACGGCGCGCTCGGCGTGATCGGGCCGGACCGGCTGCTGCACGACTTCATCGTCCACGGCATCGACCCGGAGCTGCACGCCGCGATCGGCGACCTGCCGCACGGGCGGGGCGTGCTCGGCCTGCTCATCGACGAGCCGCGCCCGGTACGGATGCCCGACATCACCCAGCACCCCGAGTCGTACGGCTTCCCGCCGCACCACCCGCCGATGCACAGCTTCCTCGGCGTGCCGGTGCGCATCCGCGACCAGGTCTTCGGCAACCTGTACCTGGCCGAGAAGCAGGGCGCGCCGGAGTTCAGCGAGGACGACGAGGAGATCCTGGTCGCCCTCGCCGCGGCGGCCGGCGTGGCCATCGAGAACGCCCGGCTCTACGCGCTGGCCCACCGGCGGGAGCGCTGGCTCGCCGCCACCGCCGAGATCACCTCGGTGCTGCTCGGTGAGGTACGCCGCACCGACGCGCTGACCCTGGTCGCCCGCCGGGCCCGGGAGGTCGCCGAGGCGGAGCTGGCCCTGGTGCTGCTCTACGACTCCGACGTCGGCCAGTTCACCGTCGAGGTGGTCGACTCGGCCGACGGGGCCGCCCGGGAGCTGGTCGCGGCGGTGCTGCCGGCCGGCGAGACCAGCTTCGCCGGCTCCGTCACCGAGCGCCGGCACGAACTGCTGGAAAACCTCGCCGAGGCCGCGCCGTGGCCGGTGCCGGTGGTCGCCGGACCCGCGGTGGTTTCCCCCCTCGCCGCGGCGGACACCCTGCACGGCGTGCTGGTCATCGCCCACCGCCCGGGCGCCGGCCGGGCCACCGACGACGACGTGACCCTGCTCGACAGCTTCGCCGGCCAGGCGGCGCTGGCCATGGAGCGGGCCCGCGGCCAGGAGGAACGCGAACTGCTGGTGGTCCTGGAGGACCGCGAACGGATCGCCCGCGACCTGCACGACGTGGTGATCCAGCGGCTCTTCGCCACCGGCCTGCAACTGCAGAGCGCCGCCCCGATGGCCGCCCGGCCCGAGGTCGCCAAGCGGATCAACGCGGCCGTCGACGACCTGGACGCCACCATCCGGGACATCCGCCGCACCATCTTCGAGCTGCGCACCCCGATGAGCGCCGCGCTGCGCACCGAGATCCGCGAGGCCGTCGACCTGGCCGCCGAATCCCTCGGCTTCCGTCCCGTCCTGGAGCTGGACGGGCCGATCGACAGCGCCGTGCCCGACCCCGTCCGACCGGACCTCACCGCCGTGCTCCGCGAGGCGCTCTCCAACGCGGTCCGGCACGCCCAGGCCCGCCGGGTCGCCGTCGCCGTCCGCGTCGACGCCCACCAGGTGGCCGTCACCGTCACCGACGACGGCGTGGGCTGCGACCCGGCCGCCGCCCGGGGCGGCCTGGTCAACCTGCGGGAACGCGCCGAGCGGCACGGCGGTGAGTTCGAGGTACGCCGGGTGGAGCCGCACGGCACCGAGCTGAACTGGTGCGTCCCCCTGCGGGACTGACCGGCGACGCCGGGCCCGCCGACGCCGGCACGGCGGACGGTCAGCGGCCCTTGCCGAGCAGCCGGGTGGCGAGCACCGCGGCCTGGGTACGCCGCTCCAGGCCCAGCTTCGCCAGCACGCTGGAGACGTAGTTCTTCACCGTCTTCTCGGCCAGGAACATCTTCCCGGCGATCTCCCGGTTGGTCAGCCCCTCCGCCACGTACTCCAGGATGCGGCGCTCCTGCTCGGTGAGCGTCATCAACTCGCGGGGCTGCTCGACGCCGCTGCGGATGCGCTCCAGCACCCGGGTGGTGATCGCCGGGTCGAGCAGCGACTGGCCGGCGGCGACCCGGCGGACCGCGTCGACCAAGTCGGTGCCCCGGATCTGCTTGAGCACGTACCCGGACGCGCCCGCCATGATCGCGGCGAAGAGCGCCTCGTCGTCCTCGTACGAGGTGAGGATCAGGCCCTTGATCGAGGAGTCCACGGCCCGGATGTCCCGGCACACGTCGATGCCGTTGCCGTCGGGCAGCCGGGCGTCGAGGATCGCCACGTCCGGCCGCAGGGCGGGGATCCGCCGGGCGGCCTCCGACGCGGAACCGGACTCACCGACCACTTCGATGTCGCCGCTGCTCTGCAACAGGTCGGCAAGGCCACGACGGACGACCTCGTGGTCGTCGAGGAGGAACACCCGGATCATTCCTCGTTTCTACCCGCCCGGGTCGCCACCCGCACGGGCCGAAAGTCCCCACCCTGCCGCGGCGGGGCGGGCAGGGGTGCCCGGGCGGACGGGACATCCGGCCCTGCCCGCCACCACCGGCGGTGACGCACCGTGGAGAGGAACCACCCACGGCATGACCTGCCATGGAAGGAGCATGACCATGGAGACCGGCTTCACCGTCGCGCAGCTGCGGACCGCCGTCGCGGACGCCGTCCGCGCACCCTCCCTGCACAGTTGCCAGCCGTGGCGGTTCCGGCTGCGCGACGGCGGGATCGAGCTGTCGGTCGACCGGGCGCGGCGGCTGCCCGCCACCGACCCGAGCGGCTGGGGGGCCCGGCTCGCCTGCGGGGCGGCGCTGTTGAACCTGCGCCTGGCGCTGGCGGTGGCGGGCACCCCGGCCACGGTGCGGCTGCGGCCGTACCCGGCGGAGCCGGACGTGGTGGCCCGGCTGGTCCCCGACCGGCCACGCCGCGCCACCCCGACCGAGCAGAGCCTGCACGCGGCCATCCCCCGCCGGTTCAGCAACCGGGCCCCGTTCTGGCCCGACCCGGTGCCCGCGGACGTGCGCTGGCGCCTCGGCGAGGCGGCCCGCACCGAACAGTGCTGGCTGGAGCTGGTGATCGGCACCAGCGCGGTCAACGCCTTCGCCGAGATCGCCCACAGTGCCCACCGGGTGCTGGAGCGCGACCCCCGCTACCGGGACGAGCGGGCGGAGTGGATGCGCCGGGAGCCCGCCCCCGACGGGGTGCCGGCCGCCGCCGGCGGACCACGCGACGAACCGCAGGACCTGCTGCCGTCGCGCGGTTTCGGCGGGCGCGACCGCGCGCCCGGCCGGGACTTCGAACCGGAGCCGCTGGTCGGGGTCCTCGGCTCGGCGGGCAACACCGCCGCCGACCAGATCGTCGCCGGGCAGGCCCTGCAACGGGTGCTGCTGACCGCGACCGACGCCGGGTTGGGCGTGTCGCTGCTCTCCCAGCCGATCGAGGTGCCGGGCGCCCGCGAGCAGCTACGGCTGTCGCTCGGCCGGTACGGCACCCCGCAGATGGTGATGCGGATCGGGTACGGCCAGCCCGGGGTGGTCACCCCCCGGCGCGACGTGGACGACGTGCTGGACCTGCCCGTGGTGTCGGCCTGAGCCGTCCCGCCCGGCCGGGCCGGTCGCGCCGGCCGGGCGGCACGGGGCGCGCGGGGGTCAGGCCGGGTGGAGGGCGCCGAGCAGCGTCGCCTCCCGTTCCGGGTCCAGCCCCACCGGCTCCCGCGCCGGCCGCCCGGCGCGGGGCGGGACGGTGCCGACCCGCCGCAGCCACCGCCAGGTGTCGGCGACGGTCTCGGCCGCCGGCCGGCAGGTCAGCCCCGCCGCGTACGCCTTGTCGACGCCCCGCTCCTGCATCCAGCGGTACTCGTGACCCGACGGGACCCAGATCGGCAGGTCGTTCCAGGGCACCACCCCGGCCGCCAGGATCGGCTCCGGGTCGGTCCAGCGCAGCCGGGCGTCGGACCCGGTCACCGCGAGGGCCGCCGCCAGCAGCTCGCCCATCGTGGCGTGCCCGGTCCGGCTGATCACGTTGAACGCCCCGCCGACGCCCTCGACGCCGCGGTCCAACGTCCAGGCCGCGAGGTCACGCACGTCGACGTACTGCACCGGCAGATCCTGCGGTCCCGGTGCGAGCACGTCGCCGCCCCGGGCGACCCGGTGCAGCCACCACGGCAGCCGGCCGATGTCCTCCCCCGGGCCCAGGATCAACCCGGCCCGCACCAGCAACGCCCGATCGCCGAACACCTGCACGGCGGCCCGCTCCCCGCCCGCCTTGCACCGCGGGTAGTCGCCGTCGCCGGCGTCGGGCGCGGCGTCCACCACCGGGGCCTCCTCGCCGACGCCGTCCGGCACGGGCTGGGCGTAGACCGCCCCGCTGGAGACGTACGCGTAGTGCGGCACCGCCTCGGCGAGCGCGCGCGCCGCGTCCCGGACCGCCCGGGGCGCGCCGTCCCAGGTGTCCACCACCAGGTCCCACCCGCCGCCGGCGAGGGCCGCCAACCCGTCCGGCGCCGTCCGGTCACCCCGCAACCGGTGTACGCCCGGCGGCACCGCGCCGTGCATCCCCCGGTTGAACACCGTCACCGACCAGCCGCGGCGTACCCCCTCGGCCACCACCGCACCGCCGACGAATCCCGTACCACCCAGCACCAAGAGCCTCATGGGCCCCAGCCTCCCCGGTGTCCCCTGGTGACCGGTAGCCCGATCTGCCGACGGCAGAAGCGCCGGCCATGCCGGCTCGGGCGTCCTCTCAGAGCGTGATGGCGCATTCTGTCCGGTTCGGTGCGCGTGGTCCCGTGACCGGGGCATCCCCAGGCTGGAATCGTGGCGGGGCTGGGGTCGTTACATCTCCTGTACGACCGCAGCGGCGGTGGCTTGCCCTGCCGCCCGATGGCCCCCGGCGGAATGACCGCAGGTCCCCGGTCGTTACATCCCCTGGACGATCGCACGAGCAGCCCCGCCGCCTCCCGGCGGAATGATGGCCGGCCGCCGGTCGTTACACACAGTCCCGGTGCCGCGCTTGCGAAGCCGCCGATTGAAGACTTCTCCCCCTTTGTGATCTTTCGAGCGCCTGTCGTGGTGCTCACGTCGTGTCCCGACCCCCATTGGGACGCGTCGTCGACCCCCCGAATGGAGCTTTTCTGATGAACACGATCATGCGTAAGAGCGTTCTGGGTATCGCCGGTCTCGCGATCGCCGGTGGTCTCGCCGCCGGCCCGCTGAACCACGGCGAGCCGACCACCACCAACCCGGCCGTCGCGGTCGCGGTGCAGGCCGACAAGCCGGGCGTGGACAAGACCAAGCTGATCCCGCACGGTGTGCAGGGCAAGCAGTCGCGCATCGACCTCGGCGACGAGCAGACCGCCAACGTCAAGGCGATCATCGCCGCGACGAAGAAGGCCGACATGGACGAGCGCGCCGCCGTCGTGGCGATCGCGACCGCGCTGCAGGAGTCGAAGTTGGAGAACCTGGGTCACCTGGGTGCGCGTAACGACCATGACTCGCAGGGCCTGTTCCAGCAGCGCCCGAGCTCGGGTTGGGGCACGGTGGAGCAGATCACCGACCCGGAGTACGCGACCCTGGCGTTCCTGAAGGGTCTGAAGCAGGTCGACGGGTGGCAGGACATGCCGCTGACCGAGGCCGCCCAGACCGTGCAGGTCTCGGCCTACCCCTTCCACTACGCACAGTGGGAGCAGCAGGCCGCCGACCTCGTCGCCAAGCACTGGAACAACTGACCAAGACAGACCGCTGGCCGGCACCCCACCCGGGGTGCCGGCCAGCGGCGTCTGACTCGCCGGATCATGAACAGTTGTTGTCGCTGGGACGACAACAACTGTCCCCAAATCCCAACCCCCACCCCGATGATCATGAAGTTGTCGCCAGGTTCGGAGATCCACACTGCCGATAAGTTCATGATCAAGAGGGCGAGGGGCCCGGGGGCGAGGGACGGCGGGGGGAATGACGGAAGCCCCGGCTCATCAGAGCCGGGGCTTCTCACGACGGATCGTGTACGCCTGGTGGGCGATACTGGGTTTGAACCAGTGACCTCTTCCGTGTCAAGGAAGCGCGCTCCCACTGCGCCAATCGCCCGTGGTCGAGAGCGGACGACGGGATTCGAACCCGCGACCCTCACCTTGGCAAGGTGATGCGCTACCAGCTGCGCTACGTCCGCGTGCCGCCCGGTTTCCCCGGCGACGGACAGAACTCTACCCGACGACAAGATCGGCCGCGCCGCCGCCCCGCCCGCATCCGCGCGTACCGATCGACCCGGCGCATGGAGGGCCATGGTTGCGCTGGTCACCGGCGGGGTACTGACCTCCCTCGACAGCACACCACATCCCCTGAAGGAGGCTGTCGTGGGAATCGGAACGAGTATCTTCCTGCTCGCCGTCGGTGCGATCCTCACCTTCGCGCTGGACGCGAGCGTCGGCGGCGTCAACCTCGACGTGGTCGGCTGGATCCTGATGGCGGCCGGCCTGCTCGGGCTCATCATGACCACGTTGGTCTGGGGCCGCCGCCGCGCGGTGGTCACCCCGACCGAGCCGGTGGAGTACCGGCGGGTCGAGGAGCGCCGGGACATCGCTCCGCCGCTCTGACCACACCCGCCCGCCGCGTCCGGCCGACGGGGCTGATCGTCCGCGCGCGACGAACCCGAGGGAGCGTCGACCACCACTGGTGGTCGGCGCTCCCTCCGCGTACGGGGTCAGCCACCCATCAGGTCGTTCAGGACCCCGTACTCGACGGCGTCGGCGAGCGCCGCGTACGTGCCGGTGGCGTACGCCTCGTCCGCCGCCCGGCGGGCCACCGCGTACGCCGCCTCGGCGACGGATGAGCCCAGGCTGACCCGGGCGACACCGAGCCCCGCCAACTCCGCCACCGGTGGGGCGCCCGGCCCGACGAGCACGTTGAGCGGCGCCGGTACGGCCTCCACCAGGGCGGCGATGACGTCCGGGGCGACCACGCCGGGCACGAACACCCCGTCCGCACCGGCCGACAGGTACGCCCGGGCCCGGGCCACCGTCTCCTCGACGCCGCCCACGCCCCGCAGGAAGGTGTCGACCCGGGCGTTGACGAAGAGCGGCACCCCGGTTTCGTCGGCCGCGGCACGGACGGCGGCGAGACGGGCGCACTGGTCCTCCACCTCGCGCAGCGGGCCGGCGCCGTCGTGTCGGGCGTCCTCGACGTTCACCCCGACGGCGCCGGCCCCGATCACCGCCCGGACGGTCCGGGCCACCTCGTCGGGGGTGTCGCCGTACCCCGACTCGATGTCGGCGGTGACCGGCGACGGCACCGCGGCGACCACCCGGCCGACCAGGTCGACGGCCGCGTCGCGGCCCAGGCGGTCGCCGTCGGGTGCGCCCAGGCTCCAGGCGACGCCGGCGCTGGTCGTGGCGATCGCGGGGGCGCCGGCCGCCGCGACGATCCGGGCGCTCGCCGCGTCCCACACGTTGACGAGGACGAGCGGCCGGCCGGGGACGTGCAGGGAACGGAGGAGCTCTGCTCTGCGGTGTTGATCGGTCACCCGGTCAGTCTGGGAGCGGACCGGCGCCGGCCGTAATGTTTCAGTCCCAGTTGAAACCAAGGGGGTCCGGTGGTAGCGATCGGCCTGTCGGCGAGCGCCGTCGCCCGGATCCGCTTCGCGGTCTCCTGCCTCTGGGAGGTCGTCGCCAGCGTCCGCGTGCTGCGCGACCCCGGCGACCACGCGGTCCACCTGCCGTGGGCGCGTCGCGTCCGACCCCGGCTGGCGCGGGCCGGCCTCTTCGACCGCAGCCTGCTCTGGCAGCTCGTCCCGGCCGGCCCCGGCTACCTGGCCGACTTCCTGACCCCACCGGCGGCCGGCCTGACCCCGGACCTCGGGCAGGAGCTGGCGGCGCTGCGCGCCACCCCGGCCGCCACCGTCCGCGCCCACCTGGACCTCTACCCCGGCGCCCGCCCACCGGCGCTGGCCGACCTGTACGCCGACCCGGACGCCGGCCTGCGGGTGCTGGCGGAGGAGATCGGAACGTACTGGCGGGTCGCGCTCGCCGCCGACTGGCCCCGGATCCGCACGCTGCTCGACGCCGAGGTGCTCCGGCGGGCCCGCCGGCTCGCCGAGGACGGCGCGGCCGGGCTCCTCAACGACCTGCACGAGCGGGTCCGCTGGGAGGGCGACGCGCTGCTGATCAGCCAGCGGCACTGCACCGTGCCGGACGTACCGGACGGGGCGGGCCTGGTCCTGGTCCCCTCGGTCTTCGTGTGGCCGTCGGTGCTCAGCATCGCCGCCGGTGACCTGCCCCAGCTGGCGTACCCGGCGCAGGGGCTGGGGACCCTGTGGGAGTGCCCGACGACGGCGCCGGACGCGTTGCGCGCGGTGCTCGGGAAGGGCCGGGCCCGGCTCCTCGCGGAGCTCGACGCGCCGCGGTCGACCACGGAGCTGGCCCGGCGGACCGGGCTCTCCCTGGCGGGGGTGTCGCAGCACCTGGCGGCGCTGCGCGCCGCCGGTCTGGTCGTCACCCACCGGCAGGGGCGTTGCCTGCTGAGCAGCCGGAGTGTCGTCGGGGAGGCGCTGCTGCACGCCTCGACCTGAGACCGGCCGGTACGAGAAAGGCTCGTCACCCTGTCGAGTGACGAGCCTTTCCGCTGGTGGGCGATACTGGGTTTGAACCAGTGACCTCTTCCGTGTCAAGGAAGCGCGCTCCCACT
>NZ_JBAKHM010000027.1:0-90375 GCF_036902725.1 Micromonospora psammae
TGAGGCGCCGGCCGTGGCCCGGGCGGCGGCGGTCGTGCCGGCCGCCGGGCCCCGGCCGGGACCGGAGCCGGCGGAGCCGGTCAGCGGTCCACCGCTGCGCCGGGCCGCCGAGGAGGACGCGGCCGAGGAGGCCGCCGGCCCGGGTGGGCTGCGCGGCGCGCGTTCGGAGCTGCGCCAGCGGGTACGGGAGCGTCGCCGGCTACGGCTCGGCATCCTGGTGCTGGTCAGCGTGGTGCTGCTCGGCGCGATCCCGCTCTTCTTCGGCATCCGTACGCTCAGCCGCGACCCGGTCTTCGACGCCCTCGACCAGCTGGACGTGCCGGGCTGGGCGACGGCGGAGACGGTGGACAACGTCAGCGGCAGCCGCTGGTGTCTGCAGGACTGCCGGCTGCGCGAACGCACCGCGGAGTCGGAGCGGGCGCCGGAGGAGACCGCCCGGGTCTACGAGCGGGCGCTGGCCGCCGACGGCTGGCAGCCGTGGAAGGTGACCCGCTGCCCGGAACGGCCGGCCAAGGGCAGCTACACCTGCTGGCGCCGCGACGAGCTCACCCTCGACCTGTGGGTGCGGGAGCCGACCTGCGTACCGCCGCCGGTCGACGGGGAGCCGGCCGTCCCACCGTCCCGGGCCGCTTCGGCCGCCCCGCCCGCTGCGGGAGAGTGCGCCGGATCGTTGGTGTCGGTGAAGGTGCGCAACGCGATCGACGACGAGCGGACCCGACCACAGCCGAGCACCGACCCGTCACTGACCGGTGAGGATCCGTACCCGACGTTCAGCGGTGACCCGCTCGGCGAGTTGACACGCTCACCGTCCTGAGCCGGTTTCCATCACGGACGGTAGGGTCTGGGGCTGGCGGGCCCGCCCGCGCCCGCTGACCGCCGGCGGGTCGGCGGGTGCCGGAGTGGGCGGGACGGTCGCGCGTTCCGGGGCATCGGGCCCCGGAACGCCTGCTTGAGGAGGACATGCGCGTGGATGGTGGACAGATCGCTGCGCTGATCGCGGCCGGCGCGTTCCTGATGCTGGTGCTCGTGCTGGCGGTGCCGATCCTGCGGCTGCGGCACACCGTGGACGCCACGACCCGGATGATCAACGACCTGAACGAGCAGACCACCCCGCTGCTGGGCGACGTCAACATCACCGTCAGGAACGTCAACACGGCGCTGGAGCAGGTGCAGACCTCGCTGGACGGGGTGAACCTCCAGCTCGCCAAGGTCGACACCATGACCAGCCACGCGCAGAACGTCACCGCGAACGTGGCGAACCTGGCGACCGTCGTCTCCGCCGCCGCGGCCAACCCGTTGGTCAAGGTGGCCGCCTTCGGCTACGGCGTCCGCCGGGCCGCCTCGGCCCGCCGGCACGCCGAGACCGAGCGCGAGGTGCGCGACACCATCAAGCAGCAGCGTCGCGCCGCCAAGCGCGGCAACCGCTGAGCCGGCCGGCGACGAGCGGGAGGAACTGAGACATGAGGCGACTGTTCTGGCTGGGCATCGGCCTGGCCGTGGGCGTGGTGGTGGTCCGCAAGGCCACCCGCACCGCGCAGGCGTACACGCCGGCCGGGATCGCGAGCGGGCTGTCCGAATCCGCTGGCAGCCTGGTCGAGTCGCTGCGTAGTTTCGTGGAGGACGTACGGGCCGGGATGGCCGAGCGCGAGCAGGAGATCCACGAGGCGTTCGCCCGGGGCGAAGCGTTCGACGACCAGTTCGCCGAGCTGCGGGAGGACCCGCGCATCGGTGACCGAGAGATCTTTCCGGAGGAACACCAGCGATGAAGACGGCGGAGATCAAGCGGCGGTACCTCGCCCATTTCGAGGCGAACGGCCACGCCGTGGTGCCGTCCGCTCCGCTGCCCGCCATCAGCGACCCGAACCTGCTGTTCGTCAACGCCGGCATGGTGCAGTTCGTTCCCTACTTCCTCGGGCAGCAGACCCCGCCGTACCGGCGCGCGGTCAGCGTCCAGAAGTGCATCCGCACCCCGGACATCGACGAGGTCGGCAAGACCAGCCGGCACGGCACGTTCTTCCAGATGAACGGCAACTTCTCCTTCGGTGACTACTTCAAGGACGGGGCGATCCCGCTCGCCTGGGACCTGGTCACCAAGCCGGTCGCCGAGGGCGGCTACGGGTTGGACCCGGAGCGGATCTGGCCGACGGTCTACCTCGACGACGACGAGGCGTTCCAGATCTGGCGCTCGGTCGGCGTCCCCGCCGAGCGGATCGTGCGGCGCGGCAAGGCCGACAACTTCTGGTCGATGGGCATCCCCGGTCCGTGCGGCCCCTGCTCGGAGCTCTTCTACGACCGTGGCCCCGAGTACGGCCGCGAGGGCGGTCCGGCGGTCGACGAGGACCGCTACATGGAGTTCTGGAACCTCGTCTTCATGCAGTTCGAGCGGGGTCCGGGCACCGGCAAGGAGAACTTCCCGATCCTGGGCGACCTGCCGGCGAAGAACATCGACACCGGCATGGGCCTGGAGCGGATGGCCTCCATCCTCCAGGGCGTCGACAACCTGTACGAGATCGACGAGGTCCGGCCGATCCTGGACCGGGCCGCCGAGCTGACCGGCAAGCGGTACGGCGCGCACTCCGGGCACGTGGCCAGCGAGTCGCACCCGGACGACGTACGGCTGCGGGTGGTCGCCGACCACGTCCGCACCGCGCTGATGCTGATCGGCGACGGGGTCACCCCGTCGAACGAGGGCCGCGGCTACGTGCTGCGCCGGATCATGCGCCGCGCCATCCGGGCGGTGCGGCTGCTGGGCTGGCAGGAGCGGGCGCTGCCCGAGCTGCTGCCGGTGGCCCGGGACTGCATGGCCCCCTCGTACCCGGAGCTGGCCGAGGAGTTCGACCGGATCTCGCAGTACGCGTACGCCGAGGAGGACGCCTTCCTCTCCACGCTGCGGGCCGGCACCACGATCCTGGACACCGCGATCGCCGAGACCAAGTCGGCCGGCCGGCCGGCGCTCTCCGGTGACAAGGCGTTCCAGCTGCACGACACCTACGGCTTCCCGATCGACCTGACCCTGGAGATCGCGGCCGAGCAGGGCCTGAAGGTCGACGACGAGGGCTTCCGCCGCCTGATGGCCGACCAGCGCAACCGGGCCAAGGCCGACGCGCAGGCGCGCAAGACCGGGCACACCGACGTGTCGGCGTACCGGTCGGTGCTGGACGCGGGCGGGGCCGTCGAGTTCACCGGCTACACCGAGCTGAACCGGGAGTCCCGGGTGCGCGCGGTGCTCGCCGACGGCGCCCAGGTCGGCGCGGCGGTCGAGGGCGACACGATCGAGCTGGTGCTGGACACCACCCCGTTCTACGCCGAGGGCGGCGGCCAGCAGCCCGACCAGGGTCTGATCACCGTGGGCGGCGGCCAGGTCGAGGTCTTCGACGTGCAGCAGCCGGTGCCCGGGCTGATCGTGCACCGGGCCAAGGTGCTCCGCGGCGAGGTCCGCGCCGGCGAGACCGGGTACGCCGAGATCGACGTGACCCGGCGCCGGGCCATCTCCCGCTCGCACACGGCGACGCACCTGGTGCACCAGACGATGCGCAACTTCCTCGGTGAGTCGGCGACCCAGGCGGGTTCGCTGAACGCGCCGGGCCGGTTGCGGTTCGACTTCAACACCCCCACCGGGGTGGCGGCGAGCGTGCTGCACGACGTGGAGCAGCAGGTCAACGAGGTGCTCCTGGCCGACCTCGAGGTGCACGCCTTCATCACCACGCAGGAGGAGGCGCGTCGGATCGGCGCGATGGCGCTCTTCGGCGAGAAGTACGGCGAGCGGGTCCGGGTCGTCGAGGTCGGCGACTACGCCCGCGAGCTGTGCGGCGGCACCCACGTGGCCCGGTCGGCCCAGCTCGGCCTGGTGAAGATCCTCTCCGAGGCGTCGGTGGGTTCGGGGGTACGCCGGATCGAGGCGCTGGTCGGCATGGACGCCTTCGGCTTCCTGGCCCGCGAGCACCTGCTGGTCTCCCGCCTCGCCGAGCTGTTCCGGGTGCCCGGCGACCAGGTCGCCGACCGGGTCGAGCAGACCGTGACCCAGCTGCGGGACGCGGAGAAGGAGCTGGAGAAGCTCCGCGCGCAGCTGGTGCTGGGCGGCGCGGCGGCGCTGGCCGGGCAGGCGAAGGACGTCCGGGGCGTCGCGTACGTCGGCACCGAGGCGCCGGAGGGCGCGGCCGGCAACGACGTGCGTACCCTCGCGCAGGAGATCCGCGGCAAGATCGACCCGGCGCGGCCGGCGGTGGTCGCCGTGGCGGCCCGGTCGAACGGCAAGGCGTCCCTGGTGGTGGCCGTGAACGGGGCGGCCCGGGCTCGTGGCCTCGCGGCGAACGACCTGGTGAAGGCCGCCTTCTCCGGCCGAGGCGGGGGTAGCCCCGACGTAGCCCAGGGTGGTGGCCTGCCGGCGGCGGAGGCTCCGAACCTGCTGCTGACGGTCGAGAAGGCGATCGCCGAGGCGTGATCACGCATCTTGGCAGGCAGGGCGGACCGACCCGGTCCGCCCTGGCCCGTCATGCCCGGGGAGTGCCCGGTGGCGGGTGAGTCGAGCAGGGGCGTCCGCCTGGGGGTGGACGTCGGGCAGGTCCGGGTCGGGGTGGCCCGGTCGGACCCGCACGGCGTGCTCGCCACCCCGCTGGTCACCCTCGCCCGGGATCTGACGGCGGCGCCGGACGAGGTGCCGAGCGACATGGCCGAACTCGCGCACCTGGTCGCCGAGCACGAGGCGGTGGAGGTTGTCGTCGGCCTTCCGGTCAATCTCGCCGGCAAGCACGGACCGGCGGCCCAACACGTGACGGTGTACGCGAACCGTTTGGCCGATGTAATAGCGCCAGTTCCGGTAGCGCTCACCGACGAGAGGATGTCGACCGTCGTCGCGTCTCGTAGGCTGGCGGAGCGAGGCGTCCGGGGAAAGCGCCAACGCGCGGTGGTCGACCAGGCCGCCGCGGTCGAGATCCTGCAGAGCTGGCTAGACGCGCAGCGGAGGCGGACACAATGATCGACGATCTGGACCTGGGGTTCGACGAGCCGGAGAGGGGTGAGAAGGGCCGGCACCGGCGCGGTTTCATGAATCGGCGCAACGGCGGCGGTTCGGGCGGCCGGGGCAAGACGGTCTTCGCCCTGCTGATGGCCCTGGTCCTGTTGGGTGGCATCGGTGGCGGGGCCTTCTACGGCTTCGACCGGGTCCAGAACTATTTCGTCACCCCCGACTACGACGGCGCCGGCACCGGCGAGGCGATGGTCGAGGTGAAGCAGGGCGCGCTGATCGCCGACATCGGCGACGCGCTGGTCGCCGCCGACGTGGTGAAGAGCACCAAGGCCTTCATCGAGGCGGCCGAGGAGAACGCGCTCAGCAAGAACATCCAGCCCGGGCTGTACAAGGTCCGCAAGCAGATGAGCGCGGAGAAGGCGCTCACCATGCTGCTGGACCGGAAGAACAAGGTCACCAACCAGGTGACCATCCCCGAGGGCCGCACCGCCAAGGACAGCTACAAGCTGCTCTCCGAAAAGACCAAGATCCCGGTCAAGGAGTTCGAGACCGCGGCGAAGAACCCGAAGGCGCTCGGGGTGCCGGATTCCTGGTTCGTCCGCAAGGACGGCAAGAAGGTGACCAGGTCCATCGAGGGTTTCCTCTACCCGGACACCTACGAGATCGCGCCGAACGCGACCGCCGAGGGCCTGCTCAAGAACATGGTCGGCAACTTCCTCAGCGTCACCGAGGAGATGAAGTTCGCCGAGCAGGTGGCGGAGAAGCGGGGCGGGATCAGCCCGTACGAGGCGTTGATCGTCGCCTCGATGGCGCAGGCGGAGGCCGGCAACGCCGACGACCTCGGCAAGATCGCCCGGGTCGCCTACAACCGTGCCTACTCGGGCAAGTTCCCGTGCAGCTGCCTGGAGTTCGACGTGTCGGTCAACTACTACTGGCAGCTCACCGGCAAGAAGACGAAGGCGTCGAAGGACATGACCACCGCGGACATCCGCGACCCGGACAACCCGTACAGCACGCACGCCCACCCCGGCCTGACGCCGACCCCGATCAACAACCCCGGCAAGCAGGCGTTGCAGGGGGCGATGGACCCGCCGGAGGGCGGCTGGCTCTTCTTCGTCGCGATCGACAAGGAGGGGCACTCGGCGTTCGCCGAGACCAACGCCCAGCACGAGCGCAACATCGAGAAGGCCAAGCAGAACGGCGTCCTCTGAGTCGCTACGCTGCCCTGGTCCGAGCGTGTCCGCCGACGGGGGAGTGACGTGACGGTGCACCGAGCCGCGGTGGTCGGCAAGCCGATTGCGCACTCCCTCTCCCCGGTGATCCACAACGCCGGCTACGCCGCCGCCGGGCTCACCGGGTGGTCGTACACCCGGATCGAGTGCGCGGCGGCGGAGCTGCCGGACCTGGTCGGCGGCCTCGGCCCGGAGTGGGCCGGGCTGTCGGTGACCATGCCCGGCAAGGAGGCGGCGCTCGCGGTGGCCGACGAGGCCGCGCCGGTCGCCGCCGCCGTCGGCGCGGCGAACACCCTGGTACGCCGCCCCGACGGCTCCTGGTACGCCGACAACACCGACGTCGCCGGCATGGTCGAGGTGCTCACCGCGGCCGGGGTGACGCCCGGCGCCACGGTGACCGTGCTCGGCGCCGGTGGCACCGCCCGCGCGGCCCTGGCCGCCGCCGCCCGGCTAGGCGCGACCTCGGTGGCCGTGGTGGCCCGGCGGGCGGTGGCGGTCGACGAGCTGCGGCCGGTGGCGACGGCGGTCGGGGTGGAGCTGACTCCGGTGGCCTGGGAGCACGCGACCGCGTGGACCGGCGCCGACGTCGTGGTCTCGACCGTGCCGAAGGGCGTCGCCGACCCGCTCGCCGGCACGGTCCACTGGCGACCGTCCACCGTGCTCTTCGACGCGCTCTACGACCCGTGGCCGACACCGCTGGCCGCGTCGGCGCTCGCCGCCGGCTGCCGGGTGGTGTCCGGGCTCGACCTGCTGCTCGCCCAGGCGGTGGGCCAGTTCGAACGGTTCACCGGGGTGCCCGCGCCGGTCGAGGCGATGCGGGCGGCGCTCGCCGCGGCCCGGCGCTGAGGTGGGCGGCGCCGTCCGGGTCCGCCGACCGGGTGGGCGTAACCGGCGCCCCGCCAGGTCGTTTGCCGGCTCCACGGCCCCGTACCGGGCCTCTCTTATCCTTTGGTTAAGTCGGGTCGTAGGTCTGGTTTCCTGCCGGCCACGAATGTCGCCGGTCGATACGCTGCTGCCGGTAATCGCCGCCTAGACAGGGAGTGTTCCTTGAGCAGGCACGGAATTCACCGCGCCGCACCGGGTGCAGGAAAGCGACGCAAGGCCGTCGTCCTCAGTGTCCTGAGTGCCGGCGTGGTCGCCGGCGTGGTCGCCACGATGATGCCGCTGACGGCGGCCGAGGTGCCACCGATCGTGCTGAGCGCGGCGGCGGACACCACCGCCACGCAGGTCCCGCAGGACGGCGACAACGGTGTCAAGACGACGCTGGCCAGCTGCCCGCGACTCTGCGACGGGAACCGCAACGGCCAGCGCGACGCGCTGCTGGAGTTCGCGGTGGGCGGCCTGCCCGCCGACGCCGTGAACGTCCGGGCCACCCTGCGGGTGTACGCCTGGCAGCAGTTCGCCTCCCGGGTGCGGGCGCACCCGGCGCAGGGCAGCGCCGCCGGGGCGGGGGCCTGGGCCGAGCGGCCTCCGATCGGCGCGCCGCTGGCCACCGTCGACCAGGTCCGGCAGGGCTTCAACGAGTGGGACGTGTCCCGGTCGGTGACCGGCAACGGCCCGGTCTCCTTCGCGCTGACCCAGGAGAACTGGAACACGCGCATCTACTGGGCGTCGCGGGAGAACAGCCGGGCGGCCATCCGGCCGCAGCTGCTGCTGACCTACGAGCGGAGCGGTAAGCCGCCGGCGCGGCCCTCGACCCCGCCGCCGCCCCCGCCGACCACCACCGCGCCGGCGCCGGTGCCGTCGCCGACCCGTACCGCGTCGCCGACCCCGACCCGGACCGTCACCACGGCCCCGCCGACCACCACCCCGCCCGCCCCCTCGCCGACGCCGACCGTGCCCCCCGGCACGCAGGTCCCGGGTTGGCGGCTGGTCTGGGCGGACGAGTTCGACGGACCGTCGGTCGACCTGTCCCGGTGGAACCTGCGCGACAACGAGGGCCGCAGCATCGACCGCGGCTGCAACGTCGACGACGCGGAGAACACCTTCGTCTCCAGCGGCGTGCTCACCCTGCGCGCCCTGCGGGAGACCGCGGTGTGCAGCTCGCAGACCCGGCAGTACACGCAGAGCTACCTGGACACCATCGGAAAGAAGTCGTTCCAGTACGGCCGCTTCGAGATGCGGGCCCAGTCGCCCAACGGACCGACCGACTCCCGCGGGCTGTGGCCGGCGTTCTGGCTGCGCCCGGACGACGGCGGCAAGGGTGAGATCGACGTGGTGGAACTGCCCGGCGGCAGCCAGTACCACCACGCGGCCACCCAGGCGATCTTCTACGACTACAGCCCGGTCAAGCAGGACCAGCGCTGGGATCTGCCGACCGGCTACCCGGGGGACGGCTTCCACACGTACACCACCGAGTGGGAGCCGGGCGTGATCCGCTGGTACATCGACGGGCGGCAGGTCTGGCAGCGCGACCGGAGCACCACGCCCTGGTTCGACGAGGCGTTCAACAAGCCCTACAACCTGCGGCTGAACTTCCAGGTCGGTGGCTGGTTGGGTGACCCGGACGCGGCCACCCGCTTCCCGGCCGACTTCCGGGTCGACTACGTCCGCGTCTGGCAGCGCTGACCCGTCCCGCGCCGACGAAACGCCCGGCGGGCCTCGGCCCGCCGGG
Source organism: Micromonospora psammae (assembly GCF_036902725.1). NCBI lineage: Bacteria > Bacillati > Actinomycetota > Actinomycetes > Micromonosporales > Micromonosporaceae > Micromonospora > Micromonospora psammae. Next base: position 8,813 of record NZ_JBAKHM010000027.1, read on the forward strand.
CGTTTCCTTGCCCGCTGCCCCTATCGTGTCCGCCAGCGCGCGCGGGCGGATGGGGGCGGCATGACGGTGGCGGATCCACGGGAACGCCAGGACGGGCTGGGCTGGGTGAGCCGGGCGATCTTCGGCGACCCCCGGCTGTGGTTGCACGTCGGCGCCGGGCCCGCCGCGGTGCCGCCGGGTCACCGCCCCGCCGCCCGGTACGCCGTGGTGCCCTCGGTGGAGCGGGCGAAGTTCCTGCTGCCGTTGGCGTCGCGCCGGGTGGGGGCCGCGTCGACGCTGGCGTACAACGCGCTGCGCCCGCCCCGGGTGCGGGTCAACCGGCTCGCCGTCGGCCTGCTGGCCGGTCTGGGCGCCACCGGCCGGGTCCGGATGCCGGTGCTGACCGTCGCCGTGCCGGACGGCGTCGAGCCGGAGGAGCTGCTCCTCGCCGAGCACCTCGGCCGGGTCGAGGGACGCCGGTTGCACGCCGCGATCGGCATCCGCCCGCCGGACCCGCACCACAAGCCGACGTTGCAGCTCTTCGACGACCGGGGCGTCGCCCGGGCGTACGCGAAGATCGGGTGGAACGACGCGACCCGGGCGATGGTCGCGGCGGAGGCCGACGCGCTACGGGAGCTGCCCCGCGACGGCGGCGACTTTCCCGACGTGCCGCGGCTGCTGCGCCGGCTGCGCTGGGGTGACCTGGCGGTGACGCTGGTGGAGCCGATGCCGGCCCGGGTGCGCCGACTGCCCCGGCCGGACCGGCCGCGGGTGGCGGCGATGCTGGCGGTGGCCCGCCGCGGCGGCCCGGCCCGGCCGCCGCGCCCGCTGGCCGGTTCGCCCTTCCTGGCCGACCTGACCGACCGGGCCGAGCGGGCCGGCGGCCCGGTGGTCGCGGCGGTGGCGGCGTTGACCGCGCGGGACGGCGCCACGGAGCTGGAGTTCGGCCACTGGCACGGCGACTGGGTGCCGTGGAACCTGGGCACCCACCGCGGTCGGCTGGTCGCCTGGGACTGGGAGAACAGCGGCACCGACCGTCCGGTCGGCTTCGACCTCGCCCACCAGGGCTTCCAGAGCGCGCTGTCGCTGCGCGGGCGGCCGGTGCCGGAGGCGACCGGTGAGCTGGTCGCGGCGCTGGACCGGCACGGCGAGGCGTTCGGCCTGGACGCGGCCCGGCGGCGGCTCCTCGCCGACGCCTACCTCGTCGAGCTGTGGCTGCGCACCGCGGAGCTGGCCGCCGGGGGCGGCGGCTGGAGCGCGAAGCTGCATCCCGCCCTGCTGCACGTGCTCGCCGACCGGCTGCCATCGGCCTGATCCCGCCCCGCCGACCGCCCCGCAGTGGGGTGACGTGTCGGGGTGCCGACCGGGAAAAGCGGGGAAAAGCGGCAGGCCAGACACGGCCGCTACCGCCGTGGCCTGCCCTTCCACTAAGGTTTCCCCACTCAATCACCAGCCGCCGGCGGCGGCGGGATCGAGCCGGTCCGGGGACGGCGTGTGGCGCCTCCGGGCCGAGGCGGTGGGCAGCTCCGGCCGGTGGCCGGCGGGTCAGGGGGAACGATGACATCGTCAGGCAGCACCGTGCGGCCGACCGCCGGGCGGGACCGGGCCATCCGGCGCCGTGACCTCGGTGGCCGCCGGTGACCCTCATCTACGCGCTCGGCGCGCTCGCGGTGCTGCTGCCGGCCGTCCTGGTGCCCGTGGCGGCGACCCGCTGGGTGCCCCGGCTCCGGACCGGCCGGGCGGCCGAGCGGCTCCGCGCGGCCGTCGCCGGCCTCACCGCCGCCCTCGGCCGGGTGGGCGCCGCGCTCGTGGTGCTGCTCGCCGGGTCCGCGGCCGTGGTCGCGATCTGCTGGCCGCTCGGCGAGGCGCTGTCCCGGCTCGAACCGTCCGTGGACCACCCGATCTTCGACTACGTCCACGCCCGACGCGTCGAGGCCTGGGCCGACCTCAACTCGTTCTACACCGCGATCGGTGACCGGTACCCGCTCAAGTGGGTCACCGTGGTCGCCGCCTGCTTCTTCGCCGTCCTCTGGCGGCGGCGCCAGTGGTGGATCCCGCTGGCCGCGATGCCCCTGCAGTTCGTCATCGAGCAGTACACCCAGGCGATCCTCGCGACCATGGTGGACCGCGGCCACCCCCCCACCGACCTCGGCACCTACCCCTCCGGCGGCTGCGCCCGGGTGCTGCTGACCTTCGGCACCATCGCCGTGCTCGCCGCGCTGACCTGGCGGATCCCGCGGCCCGGCCGGATCGCGATGGCGACCGTGGTCGCGCTCATGGTGTCGCTGGAGGGCTACACCCGCATCTACGCGGAGAAGCACTGGTTCACCGACGTGATCGGTGGATGGATCTTCGGCCCGCTGCTCTTCGGGGTGCTGGCGCTGACCGTGCTGGTCGCGGCCGGCCGGGTCCGACCGCCGATCGGGTCGGCCGCCGCGCCGGCCGACGACCGGGTGCTGACCCGCACCTGAACCCCTCCCGGGCGCGGTGCCCGCCGCGGCGGACCCCGACCGGCCGCTCCTCGAACGGAAGTAGGCAACGACGTGACCACCCTGCTCGTCGCCTCCACCGGCGGACACCTCGCCGAGCTGCACGACCTGGTCCCGCGGCTGGGCGTGCAGGACGACTGCGTCTGGGTCACCTTCGACTCGCCGCAGAGCCGGTCCCTACTGGACGGGCAGGAGGTCATCCACGTACCGCCGGCCACCACCCGGGACGCGGTGGGCGCGCTGCGCGACCTGGTCGCCGCCCGGCGGGTGCTGCGCGGCGGGCGGTTCCGGCAGGTCGTCAGCACCGGCGCCAGCGTGGCCATGTCGTTCTTCCTGCCGGCGGCGCGGCACGGACTGAGCTGCCACTACATCGAGAGCGCCACCCGCACCGAGGGGCCCTCGCTGACCGGCCGGCTGGTCGCCCGGGTGCCCCGGACCCGGCTCTACACCCAGTACCCGGGCTGGGCCCGCGGCCGGTGGCGCTACGGCGGCTCCATCTTCGACGGATACCGCGCCACCCGGCTGCCGGCGCCCCCGCCGGTGACCCGGATCGTCGTGGCCCTCGGCACCCACGAGCGGTTCGGCTTCCCCCGCCTGCTGGCCCGCCTGGTGGCTGTCCTGCCGCCGACGGCGGAGATCCTCTGGCAGGTCGGCTCGACCGAGATCCCCCGGATGCCGCCCGGCGCCCGACGGCAGGTGCCGTACGCGGAGATGCAGCAGGCGATGCGGGAGGCCGACGTCGTCGTGACGCACGCCGGGGTCGGCTCCGCGCTGGCCGCGATGCGGGCCGGCCGGCGGGCCATCTACGTGCCGCGCCGCAGCGGGCACGGCGAGCACGTCGACGACCACCAGGTCGAGATGGCCAGGGAACTGGACCGGCGGGGGCTGGTGCTGGCCCGCGAGGCCGACGCGGTCACCGCCGAGGACCTGACCGAGGCGGCATCGTGGACGGTCACCGGTACCGGTACCGTCACCCCGTTCCAATGGGGGACCTGACCCCGGACCCGGCGGATCCGTCCACCGGACGATGCGCCATCCTCATCCTCCACGGGCCGTCCGGATGCGACCGTACGGCCGGACCGGACCGAGGCGCCGACCGAGCGGACCGGTCGGTCGATGGTGCGAAATGTCCGCACGCAGCAAGCTACGCCTGATTCCACTTCTCCTTGGGGGCGCCAGTGCTTCACAGAACGTCGTCTCGACCGGTGTGGAGGCGGTGGTCCGCCGCGCTCGCCGCGTCGGTGCTCGCCGTCGGCCTCCTCGCCGCGCCCGCCCGCGCGGTGAACCCTCCGCCGGTCACCAGCACCCTGACCTCGCCGAACCCGGCCGACACCATCCCGCACGCGCAGAACGGCGACACCAAGGCGTTCGCGGAGATCGGGAACACGGTCTACGTCGGCGGCAGCTTCACCTCCGTCAAGGCCGCCGGCGCCGCGAGCTGGACCCCCCGCAACTACCTCTTCGCGTACGACAAGACCAGCGGCGCGTTGAAGACCGGCTTCACCCCCGTCGTCGACGGCGTGGTGCACGCCCTCGCGGTCAGCCCGGACGGCAAGCTCATCGTCGGCGGCGCCTTCGTCAACGTGAACGGGGTGAGCCGCAAGAACCTGGTGCAGCTCGACCCGGCCACCGGCGCGACGGTGGGAGGCTGGGTCGGCCGCAGCGACGGCGGCCTGGTCCGGCGGACCGTCGTGGTGGGCAACAAGCTCTACATCGCGGGCGCCTTCCACTGGGTCAACGGCACCCAGCACAGCCTGCTCGCCCGCCTCGACGCCACCACCGGCGCGATCGACCCGACCTTCCAGATCGACGCCAGCGTCGCCCGGGCCAGCAGCGAGCTGGTCTGGGGCCTGGCGGTCTCGCCGGACGGCAGGACGCTGGTCGCGGTCGGCAACTTCACCCAGGTGAACGGGCAGCCCCGCAACCAGGTCGTGGTCGTCGACCTCGCCGGCACGCCGGCGGTCGCCAACTGGAGCACCCAGCGCTACGTGGCGCCCTGCTACAACTGGTCCTTTCCGTTCTACGCCCGCGACGTCGACTTCTCCGACGACGGCAGCTACTTCGTCATCATCGCCGACGGGGGCCGGGGCGACGGAGCGTACTGCGACGCGATCGCCCGGTTCGAGACCGCGACCCGCGGCGCCGGCCTCGACGCCACCTGGGTCAACTACACCGGCAGCGACTCGGTGACCTCCGTCGAGGTGGCCGACAACGTGGTCTACGTCGGCGGCCACTTCCGCTGGCTGAGCAACACCAACGGCAACGACTCCGCCGGCGCGGGCGCGATCAACCGGTTCGGCCTGGGCGCGCTCGACCCGATCAACGGCATGCCGCTGAACTGGAACCCGACCCGCTCGGGCGCCCCGGCGGGCACCACCAGCTGGGGCCCGATCATGTGGGAGCTGTGGCGCGGCAGCACCGGCCTGCTGGCCGGCTTCGACTCCGACGGCCTCGGCAACGAGTACCACGGCCGGATGGGCCTGTTCCCGCTCGCCGGCGGCCGTACGGTCCCGGCGGTCAACGCGCCGTCGGCCGCCTCCGGCTACCTCTACCTGGGCACCGCCAACGGGCAGGCGACCAAGGTGCCGTTCAACGGCACCACGCTGGGCACCCCGGTGGCCAGCAGCCAGCCGAACCTCACCTCCGCCGGCGCGTCGTTCTCCATCGGCAACAAGCTCTACTGGTCCAAGACCGACGCGACCGCGCCGAGCGGCAGCTACCTCGACGTGTCGATCTTCTCGGGCGGCTCGGTGGGCGCGCCCTGGGTCAGCAGCGGCTACAACAACTGGTTCAACGCCGCGTCGATGAGCGGGGCGTTCTACCTCAACGGTCGGATGTACTACACCAGGGCCGGCACGAACGAGCTCTTCTACCGCTACCTGGAGCCGGACGGCTACCTCGTCGGCTGCACCGAGTTCACGCTCCCCAGCCAGGGGATCGCCTGGGGCAGCGTGCGGGGCATGGCCTGGGTGAACGGCAAGATCGTGTACGGGCACACGGACGGGGCGCTGCGCGCGGTCCCGTTCGACGAGGCCGCCGTCGACGGCGCGGCCGTGGTCCGGGTCGCGGCGGCCAGTGCCGGCGCCACCTGGTCGAGCCGGACGCTCTTCTTCGCCACCTCCTGATCCGCACCCTCGTCCGGGCGGTCCGCCGGTGTTCCCGTGACACCGGCGGACCGCCCGTACGCAGGGGGCCGGTCGGCTGTCGACCGCAGGTCAACGGTCGGCGACAATGGGACCACCACCCGGGGTGTCCCGGCCGTCGTCCGGCCCGCGCCGTCCCGCCGAGCCCGCATCGCAAGAGGACCTGACTGATGGACGTGACCGACGTCGCTTCCGCCCGGCAACGCCCGGTCGGCCTGGCCGAGCTGGCCCGCATTCCGCTGCGGCGGTGGCGCACGGTGCTCGCCAGCACGGGGCTCGTGCTGCTCGCGGTGGTCGGCTACCTGGTGCTGCTGCCGGCCACCTACACGGCGACGACCGCCGTGGTGGTCCGCGCCGTGGTCACCGACCCCTTCTCGGTGCCCTCCGGCGGCGCCGACCGGGCGGTCAACATGACCGCCGAGAGCGGCATCGCGACCAGCAACGACGTCATCGACAAGGTCGCCGCGATCACCGGGCGGGACACCGAGGACGTGGCGGAGGCGCTCGAGGTGGAGACGCCGGTCGGCGGCCAGTTGATGCGCTTCAGCTATGCCGGGCAGAGCGAGGGCGAAGCGGTGGACGGCGCGAACGGGGGCGCCCAGGCGTACCTCGACCTGCGCCGCGGAATCTACGAGAACCAGCGGGCCGGGGTGCTCAAGTCGTATGACGACACGATCGCCCTGGTGACCACCCAGCGCGCGACGACCCAGAAGTCGCTGCCCGCCAATCAGAGTTCGAGTAACCCGTCGCCGCGTACCAGCGCGCTGCTGGACCAGCTGCGGGCACTCAACGACCAGCTCGCCACCCTCGCCGAGCAGCGTTCCAAGATCGCCTCGGCGGACCTGAGCCCCGGCTCGGTGACCAGCGCCGCCCGCGCGCCGGTGCCCTCCAGCCGCGACGCGGCGCCGCTGATCCTCGCCGCGGGGCTGCTCGGCGGCCTGCTGCTCGGCGGGCTGGTGGCCTTCGTCCGGGAGTCCCTGGACCGCCGGGTCCGCACCGCCGAGGAGGCCAGCTCGCTGGTGGGCGCCCCGCTGCTCGGGACGGTCGGTTGGGAGCGGGCCGGCCGGCCCGCCGAGTCGGACCTGCGCTACCTCGTGCTGGCTCTCGGCAAGTGGGTCGACGGGCCGCAGCGCGCCCCGCTGGTGCTGCTCTCCACCGCCGCCGACGAGGGACGCGAACAGCTCACCGCCGGTCTCGCCGCGGTGCTGGCGCAGGCCGGCCACGACGTACGCCTCGGCACCACCCCGGAGAGCCGGGACCGGATCCGCCCGCTGCTGCAGGACGCCCAGCGCCGGCATCCCGCCGTCGAGCCGGCCCGCGCCCCGGTGCCGCGACCCCGGCCGCTGCCGAACACCGCTGCCACGCCCGACCGGGCGACCACCGCCAGCCCCGACGAGACCATGGTCATCCAGGCGGTGCGCAAGCCCCGCCCGTTCCCCACCCAGGATGCGAAGAACGGCGCGGTGTACCGGTCCACCACCACCGAGGCCGACAAGACCGAGGTGATCCCGCGTGCGATGCCGTCGGCGCCCGGCAACTCCGCCTCCGGCGGGGAGCAGTTGCGGATCGGCTCCGGGTCGGTGCGCCTGGTCGAGCTGGACGCGCCGGCCGTCGGACTCACCGTCCTCGACGCGCCCCCCGCGCTGCACGACGAGCGCGGCGTCCGGGCCGCCCGCGAGGGCCGGGCGGTGCTGGTGACGGCCCGGGACCGCACCCACACAGGTCGGCTGGGCCAGCTGGTGGAGCGGCTGCGCGCCGTCGGGGTGGAGCCGGTCGGTCTCGTGGTGACGGGGGAGAAGCGTGACTGACCGGGGCCGGCCGGAGCACCCGCCGGTGACCGTCGTGGTGGCCACCCGGGACCGGCCCGGGCTGCTGGAGCGGGCCGTCCGGGCGGTGCTCGACCAGGACTATCCCGGGCCGGTCGAGTGCGTGGTGGTGTACGACCACACCGACATCCGGCCGCTCGACCTCGAGGTGCCCGCCGGCCGTACCCTGCGCTACGTCAACAACACCCACCGGCGTGGCCTGCCGGGGGGCCGCAACACCGGGGCGGACGAGGCGACCGCCGACCTGATCGCGTTCTGCGACGACGACGACTTCTGGCTGCCGGCGAAGCTGCGCCGCCAGGTGGAGCTGCTGGCCTCCCGCCCCGACGCGGCGGCCGCGAGCTGCGGCATCCGGTTGGAGGGCCCGGGCATCGCCAAGGAGCGCCGCCTCGACCGGGCCGAGGTGGGCCTGCCCGACTTCGTCGAGGACCGGGTCATGGAGGTGCACTCCAGCACCGTCCTGGTCCGGCGCTCCACCTGGGACGCGGTCGGCCCGGTCGACGAGGAGCTGCCCGGCGGCTACGGCGAGGACTACGAGTGGCTGCTGCGGGTGGCGGCGCACGGCCCCGTGGTGATCGTGCCCGAGGTGCTGGTCGTGGTGGACTGGCACGGCGGATCGTTCTTCTTCGGCCGCTGGGCGATGATCGTCGAGGCGACCCGCTACCTGCTGGACAAGCATCCCGAGCTGGCGGGCAGCCGGACGGGGCTGGCCCGGCTGCACGGCCAGATCGCCTTCGCGCTCGCCTCCGGCCGCCGACGCCGGGAGGCGGTGCGCGAGCTGGGCCGGGTGCTTCGGCTCAACCCGCGCGAGAAGCGGGTGCTGGTCACCGTGCCGGTGGTGCTGGGGCTGCTCTCCGGGGAGCGCGTGCTGCGCCTGGCCCAGCGCCGGGGGCGGGGTGTCTGACCGGCGGCCCGGGGTGCGCGCCGCGCCGCCCGGGCCGCCGCCGCTGCCCACCTGGCCGCTGCTGGCCATGTTCGGCCTGGTGCCGCTCTGGTGGGCGCTCGGCGCGTTCTATCTCGGCTGGACGGTCTTCGGAGTCGTGCTGCTGGCGCTGCTGGTCACCCGGGGACGGGTGGCGTTGCCGGCGGGCACCGCGACGTGGCTGGTCTTCCTCGCCCTGGTGCTGCTCAGCGTCACCCGGCTGGACCGGGTCACCGCCTACCTCACCTTCGGCCTGCGCTTCGGCTTCCTGCTCACCGCCCTGATCGTCTGCGTGTACGTGTACACCCTGGTCCGCGAGGGTGTCCCGTGGGACAAGGTGCTGCGCCCGCTGGGCTGCTACTGGCTGGCGGTGGTCGCGCTTGGCTGGCTGGGCGTGCTGATGCCCACGTTCGCCCTGACCACGCCGGTGGAGATGCTGCTGCCGGGGAACATCTCCGGGGAGCGGTTCATCCAGGCGCTCACCCACGTCCGGGCCAACGAGTTCAACCCGGTGTCCCGGAACCCGATCTACCGGACGGCGGCGCCCTACCCGTACACCAACAACTGGGGAACGGCGTACGCGCTGCTGGTGCCCTGCGTCCTGGCGTACCTGACCTCGGTGCGGACCGGGCGGTTCCGGGTGGCGCTGATCGTGTCCCTGCCGCTGTCGCTGGTGCCGGCGTTCATGACCCTCAACCGGGGGATGTTCCTCGGCCTCGGCCTCGGCCTGTGCTACCTGGGCCTGCGCGCCCTGGTCCGGGGCAACGCCCGGCTGATCGCCTCGATCGTCGGGCTGGTGCTGCTGGTCTGGGTGGTCAGCCTGGTGGTGCCGGTGCAGGAGCTGATCGACGCCCGGGTCAGCACCACCGACACCAACGTCGACCGGATGGACCTCTACGTCCGTACCTGGCAGGCGGTGGAGCGCTCGCCGCTGCTCGGGTACGGCGCACCGAACAGCGTCGACACCACCCTCGCCGAGGAGCCGCTGGGCACCCAGGGCATGGTCTGGCAGGTGCTGTACAGCCACGGCATCCCGGCGCTGCTGGCGTTCCTGCTCTGGATGGTGCTGGTCGCGAAGCGGCTCGCCGCCGCGGTCTCCCCGGCCGGCCAGTGGCTGAGCACCATCCCGGTGATCGCCCTGGTGGTGATCCCGGTCTACGCCTACATCGATCCGAACATGTCGATTATTTTCTTCGCGGCGGGGGCGGGGCTGGCGGCGGTCAGCGGGCCGGTCAACCGGCCGGGCTCGGCGCCGGCCGCCGGTGCCACCCCACCGGTGGCGGCACCCACGGCCCCGCCGGTCCGCGCCACCGGGGCGGCCGCCGTCCCGGCGCGGGCCACCGCCGCCGTCCCGCCGCCCGCCCCGGCCGAACCGCTGGTCGCCCGCGCTGCCGTGCCGGCCCCGAGGGTTGACCCGGAGCGGACCGGTGCGCCGGTGACCGCGTCGGCGTCCGTGCCGAGACCGGCGGGCCCGGTCGATGCGGAGACGACCCGTCCCTCCGGGCCCGGTCCGGTGCCGGAGCGGACCGGTGCGCCGGTGACCGCGTCGGCGTCCGTGCCGAGACCGGCGGGCCCGGTCGATGCGGAGACGACCCGTCCCTCCGGGCCCGGTCCGGTGCCGCAGCGGACCGGTGCGCCGGTGACCGCGTCGGCGTCCGTGCCGAGACCGGCGGGCCCGGTCGATGCGGAGACGACCCGTCCCTCCGGGCCCGGTCCGGTGCCGCAGCGGACCGGTGCGCCGGTGACCGCGTCGGCGTCCGTGCCGAGACCGGCGGGCCCGGTCGATGCGGAGACGACCCGTCCCTCCGGGCCCGGTCCGGTGCCGCAGCGGACCGGTGCGCCGGTGACCGCGTCGGCGTCCGTGCCGAGACCGGCGGGCCCGGTCGATGCGGAGACGACCCGTCCCTCCGGGCCCGGTCCGGTGCCGGAGCGGACCGGTGCGCCGGTGACCGCGTCGGCGTCCGTGCCGAGACCGGCGGGCCCGGTCGATGCGGAGACGACCCGTCCCTCCGGGCCCGGTCCGGTGCCGGAGCGGACCGGTGCGCCGGTGACCGCGTCGGCGTCCGTGCCGAGACCGGCGGGCCCGGTCGAGCCGGGCAGGACCGGCCCGGTGGAGCCGGCGCGGGCCCCGGCGCCCGGGGCCCCCGGCGCACCGGCGCCGACGCCCGCGCCGTCCGGGGCGACACCGTCCGGTGTGCCGTCGAGCCGGCCCACGCCGCCCGCGGCGCAGCCGGTCGCCGGGCGTGCGGTGGTCGCGCCGACCGCCGTGCGACCCGAGGCGGCCGTGGGCCACGCGCCGCAGCCGGCCGCCGCGCGGGGCGTGGACGCGCCGACCGTGATCCAGCCGGTACGTCGGGACCCGGCGGCGGGCCGGGCCGATCCCGGCGCCGGGGCGCGACCGCTGGTCCGCGAGCAGTCGCCCCCTGCGCAGCAGCCGGCGGCCCGGGTGCCCCGGCAGATCGGACCTCCCGAACCGGCGCGGCCCGAACCGGCGCGGCAGGAGGTGGCCACCCCGCCGATGCGGGTGCCGGCCGGGCGGCCGGAGGAACCGGTCGCGGGCGGCGAGGGGGAGCGGGCATGAGTCAGCCGGGCACCGGGACGTCGCCGGCGACGGCGGTCGCGCCGCCGGTCCACCGGGACGCGAACGTCTCCGCCGTGACCTGGGGCGGGCCGGGGGAGTCGACCGGGCCGGGCGAGGTTCGGCGCAGCGCCCGCAGCGGCGCGGTCGGGCTGGCCGGCGCGGCCGTAAACGGCGCGCTGGGTTTCGTGCTGACCGTGGTGATCGTGCGCGGCTTCGGCGCCGCCGGCTCCGGCGCGCTCTTCACCGCGATCGGGGTGGTCTCCATCCTCGGTGCGGTCTGCTGCGCGGGCGCCGACACCGCCCTGGTCTGGGCGATGCCGCGTCGGCGCGCCGGGGCCGGCGGCGCCGCCGCGCGGCTACTGCCGGTGGCGCTGCTGCCCGTGCTGCTGCTCAGCGCCATCGTCGCCGTGGCGGGCGCGCTCGCCGTGGACCGGCTCGCCCCGGTCCTGTTCGACAGCCCCGACGGGCCGGCGCTGCTGCGGCTGGCCTTCCTGGCCCTGCCGGCGACCGTCGCGATGACGGTGCTGCTCGCGGCCGTACGGGCGGTCCGACCGGTGGCCGCCGTGGTCGGCATCCAGTACGTCGGGGTGCCGCTGGCCCGGCCGGCCCTGCTGCTCGCGGCGGTGGCGGCGGGAGCCGGCGTCGCGGTCGGCTTCGCCGGCTGGCTGCTGCCGGTGATCGCCGCCGTGGTGGCCGCCGCCGTGCTGCTGGTCCGCCCGCTCGGCCTGCTCGGCGGCGCGCGGCTGCGCCCGGATCGGGCGGACTGGCGTACCCTCTGGGGTTTCGCGCTGCCCCGCGCGGTGTCGGCGGCGATCGACGCGAGCAGCATGTGGGTCGGGGTGCTGCTCACCGCCGCGCTGGCCGGTGCGACGCAGTCCGGCGTCTTCGGCGCCGTGGGCCGCTACGCGCTGGCCGGACTGCTGATCATGCAGGGGCTGCGGGTGGCGGTCGCGCCGCAGCTGTCCCGCCTGCTCGGGCAGGGCCGTTCCGCGGACGCGGCGCTGGTCTACCGGCGGGTCACCATGGTGATCATCATGCTCTCCTGGCCGGCCTACCTGCTGCTCGCCGTCTTCGCGCCGGCCTTCCTGAGCCTCTTCGGCGACGGCTTCGCCGCCGGCGCCACCCCGCTGGCGGTGCTGGCCGGCGCCATGATGGTCAACTCCGGGGTCGGCATCGTGCAGACGATGCTGCTGATGAGCGGCAACAGTCGCCGCCACCTCCAGGCCACCCTGGTGGGCCTGACCCTCACCGTGGGCCTGGGCGTGGTGCTGATCCCCGACCACGGCGCGCTCGGCGCCGCGTACGCGTGGACCGCCGGCATCGTCGCGGAGAACGTGCTGGCCGCGCTGGCCGCCCGGGTCGCCGTCGGGGAGCCGCTGCTGACCCGCTCGGTGGGGCGGACCGCCGCCGCGGTGGGCGGGGGCGCCGCCGTGATCGCGCTGCTCAGCGCCCTGCTGGCCGGGCGCGGTGTCGCCGGCCTCGCGCTGGCCCTGGCGGTGCTGGCGGTCACCGTCGCGGGGCTGCTGACGAACCGGCGGGTCCGCCGGACGGTGCGCGCCGCCGTGACGATGCTCCGGCCTCGACCGGCGTGAGGAGAGGGGAACGATGACGATCCGCGACCGGCTCAAGGGTGCGGTGCCGCGCCAGGTCACCCACCAGGTGCGCAGCTCGCTGGTGCGCTACGGCGAACGGACCGCCGACCGGCGGCCGCTGCCGGACTTCCTGATCACGGGAACCAAGCGCGGCGGCACCACCTCGCTCTGGCGCTACCTGCTGGAGCACCCCCTCGTGCCTCGGCTCTTCCCGGCCTGGAACACCAAGACCTCGCACTACTTCGAGGAGAACTGGGGACGCGGCGAGACCTGGTACCGGTCGCACTTCCCGACCGAGCGCCAGCGCCGGGCGCTGGAGAAGCGGCACGGCGGGCCGGTCCGGGTCGGTGAGGCCGCCCCGCTGTACATGTTCCACCCCCTCGTCCCGCAGCGGGTGGCCGACCTGCTGCCCGACGTGCGGCTGATCTTCCTGCTCCGCGACCCGGTGGAGCGGGCGTACTCGCACTGGAAGGAGCGGCGCACCGAGGGCAGGGAGCCGCTGGACTTCGCCGAGGCGCTGGCCCGCGAGGAGGAGCGGACGGCGGGGGAGCGGGAGAAGCTGATCGCCGACCCGACCTACTTCAGCGAGGCGTACGACTGGTACACCTACCGGGCCCGGGGCCGCTACCTGGAGCATCTGGAGCCGTGGCTGGCCCGCTTCGACGCCGGGCAGCTGCTCATCCTGCCCAGCGAGACGCTCTACGCCGAACCGGCCGCCACCCACGCCCGGGTGCTGGACTTCCTCGGCCTGCCGCCGCACCGGCTGGCGACGTACGAGGCGCACAACCACCGGCGCAGCAGCAAGATGGACGAGGGCGTGCGGGCGGAGCTGAGCGAGTACTTCGCGCCGTACAACGCGGCGCTGTCGGAGCGCCTCGGGATGCGTTTCGACTGGTCCTGACCGACGCCGGTGACCTGCCCCGCGGACGTCCGCGTCCGCAGGGCGGGACGCGCCGGGCACGGCGTCGCGGCGGGTACCGGGCGTGACAGACTGACCGCTGTGTTGCGCTGGCTGACTGCAGGTGAATCGCACGGTCCCGCCCTGGTGGCGTTGCTGGAGGGCGTCCCCGCCGGGGTGACGGTGACCTCCACCGACATCGCCGGTGAGCTGGCCCGGCGCCGGCTCGGCTACGGCCGCGGCGCGCGGATGTCGTTCGAGCAGGACGAGGTCGAGATCATCGGCGGGGTACGGCACGGCCGCACCCTCGGCAGCCCGGTGGCGATCCGGGTCGGCAACTCCGAGTGGCCGAAGTGGCGGACGGTGATGGCCGCCGACCCGGTCGACGCCGACGAGCTGGCCCGGCAGGCCCGCAACGCGCCGCTGACCCGCCCCCGGCCCGGCCACGCCGACCTGGCCGGCATGCAGAAGTACGGCCACACGGACGCCCGGCCGATCCTGGAGCGGGCCAGCGCCCGGGAGACCGCGGCGCGGGTCGCCGTCGGCACGGTCGCCAAGGCCCTCGTCCGGCAGGCGCTCGGCATCGAGATCGTGTCGCACGTGGTGGAGCTGGGCCCCGTCGCCGCCAAGCCGGGCCTGCGGCCCCGGCCGGAGGACGCCGAGCGGATCGACGCCGACCCGCTGCGCTGCCTCGACCCGGAGGCCAGCGCCCGGATGGTCGCCGAGGTCGACGCCGCGAAGAAGGCCGCCGACACCCTCGGCGGCGTGGTCGAGGTGCTGGCGTACGGGGTGCCGCCGGGCCTGGGCAGCCACGTCCAGTGGGACCGCAAGCTCGACGCCCGGCTGGCCACCGCGCTGATGTCGATCCAGGCCATCAAGGGCGTGGAGATCGGCGACGGCTGGCAGCAGGCCCGCTCCCGTGGCTCGGAGGCGCACGACGAGATCATGCCGACCGCCACCGGTGTCCGCCGGGTCACCGACCGGGCCGGCGGCCTGGAGGGCGGCATCACCACCGGTGAGCCGCTGCGGGTCAAGGCGGCGATGAAGCCGATCTCGTCGCTGAACCGGGCCCTGGCCACCGTCGACGTGACCACCGGCGAGCCGGCCACCGCGATCAACCAGCGCTCCGACGTCTGTGCCGTTCCGGCGGCGGCGGTGGTCGCCGAGGCGATGGTCGCCCTGGTGCTCGCCGAGGCGGCCACCGAGAAGTTCGGCGGCGACTCGGTGGCCGAGATCCGCCGCAACCTCGACGGCTACCTCGACGCGCTGGTGATCCGGTGATCGGCCGGGCGACGCCGGGGCGGAGCGTGGTCCGGTGACGAAGCCGCTCTGCGTGCTGGTCGGGGCGCCCGGCTCCGGAAAGACCACCATCGGTGAGAAGCTGGCGGCGCTGCTGGGCGTCGAGTTCCGCGACACCGACACCGACATCGAGCGGCTCGCCGGCAAGCCGATCCCGGAGATCTTCATCGACGAGGGGGAGGCGCACTTCCGTACCCTCGAACGGGCCGCGGTGGCGGCGGCGCTGGCCTCGCACGGCGGTGTGCTCGCGCTCGGCGGCGGCGCGGTCCTCGCCGAGGAGAACCGCGCCGCGCTGGTCGGGCACACGGTGGTGCACCTGTCGGTGGAGCTGTCCGACGCGGTGAAGCGGGTCGGGCTGGGCGCCGGCCGGCCGCTGCTCGCCATCAACCCCCGGGCCACCCTGAAGTACCTGATGGACCAGCGCCGTCCGCTCTACGCCGAGGTGGCCACCGCGACCGTGGTCACCGACGGGCGCACCCCGGCGGAGCTCGCCGGCGAGATCGCCGCCCTGCTCAGGCCCTGATCCGGGCGGGTCAGCCCCGGGCGATGGTGTCGAGCAGGTCCGCGAGGGCCTTCGGCTCGCTCAGCATGGGCCAGTGACCGGTCGGCAGCCCGTGCAGCTCGGCGCCGGCGAGCCCGGCGAAGAACGGGTGACCGTCGTCGATCATCGCGCCGACCACCTCCAGCGGGAAGGTGCACGCCACCAGCGCGGTCGGCACCGGCCGCCCGCCGGTGCGCCGCACCGGACCGGTCGCCGCGCCCAGCGGATGCCCGGTGGACCGGCGGCGCAGCAGCGCCAGCGCGGCGTCGTCCAGACCGGCCAGGTTCTGTGGGTCCTCGGCGGGTTCCCAGGCCGGCGGCGGCAGCAGGTGCCCGTCGCTGATCAGCGCGCGCAGCCGCTCCTGCTCCTCCGGCGGGTTGCAGTCGAACTGGGACACTCCGTCGGGCAGCGGTCCGCTGTCCACGTAGACCATTCGGGCGATCCGGTCCGGCAGCCGGTCGGCCGCCTGGGTCACCGGCATCCCGCCGCCGGAGTGCCCGACCAGCACCACCTCGCGCAGCTCCTCCGCCTCGATCAGTGCGGTGAGGTCGGTGGTGTGCGTCTCCAGGTCCACCTGCGGGCCGGCCAGGTGCGCCCGCTCGGCCACCCCGGTCAACGTCACCGGGTACACGTCGTGGCCGCGCCGGCGCAGGTCGGCGGTCACCTCCCGCCATGCCCAACCGCCCAGCCAGAACCCCGGCACCAGCACGAACGTCGCCATCTCGGATCTCCCTTTCTCGATGTCCCCGGACACCGTAGGCTCGAATCCGGACGAGTTCCGCCCGGTATCGTGAGGTGGCCCGTGTCACATCCCGCCGGTCGGGTGCTGGCGATGCTCGAACTGCTCCAGAGCCACCACCGACTCACCGGCGCCGAGCTGGCCGACCGGCTGCGCGTCGACGAGCGGACGGTGCGCCGCTACGCCACCACCCTGGCCGACCTCGGCATCCCGGTCACCGCCGCACGCGGCCGGTACGGCGGCTACCGGCTGCGCCCCGGGTACAAGCTCCCGCCGCTCATGCTCACCGACGACGAGGCGGTGGCGGTGCTGCTCGGCCTGGTCGCGGCGGAACGGCTCGGGCTGGGCACCGAGGAGCCGGCCACCGTCACCGCCCTGGCGAAGATCCGGCGGGTGCTGCCGGCGCCCCTCGCGGAGCGGCTCGCCGCCGTCCAGGACCACCTCGGCTTCACCCTGCGCCGCACCGACCCGGCGCTCCGACCGGCTGCCGGAACGCTGCTCACCCTCGGCGCGGCCACCCGGCAGCGGCGCCGGGTGACGCTGGACTACCGCTCCTGGAGGGGGGAGCCGTCGCGGCGGCAGGTCGACCCGTACGGGCTGGTCTTCCACGCCGGCCGCTGGTACGTCACCGGCCACGACCACCTCCGGGAGGAGGTCCGCACCTTCCGGCTGGACCGGATCGGCGCGGTCACCACCGGCCCGGAGACCTACGCCGTGCCGGACGGCTTCGACCCGGTGGCCCAGGTGACCCGGTCGCTGGCCGGGGTGCCGTACGCGCACACCGTCGAGGTGCTGTTGGAGACCGACCTGGCCGCCGCCCGTCGCCGCGTCCCGCCCAGCGTCGCCGAGCTGACCGAGGTCGCCGACGGGGTGCTGCTGCGGGCCCGCGCCGAGCACCTCGACGGGATGGCGCAGCTGCTCGCCGGGCTGGGCTGGCCGTTCACCGTGCTCGCTCCCGACGCGCTGCGCGACGCCGTCCGCGCCCACGCGACCCGGCTGGCCGGCTGGGCCGACCGGGCCGCCCCCAGCAGCGGAGCGGCTCGGTGAGGTGATCCCTTCCAGCACCAGTTCGGCCCCGGCGCCCTCCGACCGACGGCTCCCGACCAGGCCGGGGCCGAACGGCCGCTACCCGCCGTCACTGGGGCGGGCACCGGACACCCCAACGAGCCTGATACCTCAGAGGCATATTGATGCCTCTGAGGTATCACGCTTACTCAGCCAACCGCCTTCCGGCGCCGCCGACGACACGCACCCAGCCGATCATGAATCGCTCACGCCGGCCGGGATCGGGGGCGGCGGGACGGGCGCGCCGGGGCGCTGGGCGCCAGGTGGCCAGCAGGGCCAGGGCGAGCAGGAGTTCGGCCAGGTCGCCGCCGTAGTACATCAGCGTCGCCGCCGCCCGGAGCTGCTCCGCCGGCGCGGCGGTGTCGACCAGGCCGGCGTACATCAGTTGGGCGAGGGTGGCGTGCGCGGCCACCGACAGCCCCAGCACCACCAGGCGGACGGGCACCCCGGGCCGGTGCGGGCCCGGGTCGGGGCCGGCGATCGCCCAGCAGAAGAGGTATCCGCTGGCCAGAAAGTGCAGCAGCACCAGCGCGTGCAGGCCCGGGTTGCTCTGGACGGTGCGGTGCAGCGGGGTCAGGTGCAGCAGGTAGAGCCCACCGGCGGTGAGCAGCAGGCCGGTGACCGGGTGGGCGAGGGTCCGCGCCACCGGGTGGCGCAGCAGCCGCAGCGCCGCGCGTCCGGTGCGCCGGCGTACCGTGCGCAGCGCCAGGGTGCCCGGCGCGCCGAGCACCAGTCCGAGCGGCGCGACCATCCCGACCAGCAGGTGCTGCCACATGTGCCCGACCAGGTCGTGGCCGGGGACCACCACGGCCACCGCGAGCAGCGCGGCGCCCGCGCCGAAGCTCGCGGTACGCCAGTGGCTCCACCCGCCGTGGTCGCGCTGCCGCAAGGCGGCGGCCAGGTAGACCCAGAACAGCACCGGCGGTACGAGCAGCAGCGGGCCGACGACGGTCGGCGCGTGTGCGGTCATCGCCGGTCGGCGCAGGTGTCCACCACCGTGGCCCGCCGCTGCACCGCCCAGCCCACCGCGATCAGCGCCACGCCGAGCAGCAGGAAACCGATGTCCCAGGCGGTCTGGTGCGGTCCGCCGCGGACGTGGTGGATGCCGAGCAGGTGGTGGTCGACCACCCCCTCGACCAGGTTGAACGATCCCCAGCCGACCAGCGCCCAGCCCCACAGGGCGGGGGAGCGCCAGAGCCGGCCCCGGGACCGGGTGACCCGGGCGTACAGCAGGGCCAGGCCGGTGAGCACCGCGATCCAGGTGACGACGTGGAAGAGCCCGTCCCAGAGGGTGTTCATCTCCAGGCCGGGCACGGTGTCCACCGGATACGCCCGGAGCCCGAGGTTGTCGCTGCCGGTGCTGCTGAGCAGGTGGTGCCACTGGAGCACCTGGTGCAGCAGGATCCCGTCGACGAGCCCGCCGAGCCCGACGCCGAGGATGGTGGCGGGCAGCCGGATGTCCGCGCCGTCGATCGTGCCGGCCATGGGCCACCTCCGCCGTCGTGGGTCGGTCGTTCCGCCGGTGCCCCCGCTGCGCCCGGCTAAACGTCGGTCCCGGCCGGCGCGTCCCCGGCGCCATCAGGTGGACAGCGCCCGTCCGGGGCCCGCAACTGCACTAGGCTGCGCTGCGATGGACGAGGTGACCCGGATTCCGGTCGGCGGCGACCAGCCGTACGACGTACTGGTCGGACGTGACCTGCTCGCGCCGCCGCCGCGGCTGCTGCCCGGCGCGGATCGGGTGGCGGTGCTGTACGCCGCCCCGCTCAAGGGGCTGGTCGACGCGTTCGGCGAGCAGTTGCGCGCCGTGGGTGTCGCCCCGCTGCCGATCGAGGTGCCCGACGCCGAGGCGGGCAAGCGGATCGAGGTGGCCGCGCACTGCTGGGACCGGTTGGGCGAGGCCGGCTTCACCCGTACCGATGCGGTGGTCGGGGTGGGCGGCGGCGCGGTGACCGACCTGGCCGGCTTCGTCGCGGCCTGCTGGCTGCGCGGGGTGCGCTGGGTGCCGGTGGCGACGTCGCTGCTCGGCATGGTCGACGCCGCGGTCGGCGGCAAGACCGGCGTCAACACCGCCGCGGGCAAGAACCTGGTGGGCGCGTTCCACCCCCCGGCCGGGGTGATCTGCGATCTGGCCACGCTGGACAGTCTGCCGCCGGCGGATCTGGCCGCCGGGCTGGCCGAGGTGGTCAAGTGCGGCTTCATCGCCGACCCGGTGATCCTCGACCTGGTCGAGCGGGACCCGGCCGCCGCCACCGATCCCCGCGGTCCGGTGGCCCGGGAGCTGATCGAGCGGGCGATCCGGGTGAAGGCCGACGTGGTCTCCGGTGACCTGCGCGAGTCGGGGGTGCGGGAGGTGCTCAACTACGGGCACACCCTGGCGCACGCCATCGAGAAGGTGGAGGGCTACCGCTGGCGGCACGGGCACGCCGTCGCCGTCGGCACCGTCTACGCGGGCGCCCTGGCCCGGCTGGCCGGACGCCTCGACGCGGCCACCGCGCAGCGGCACCGCACCGTGCTGGCCGCGCTGGGCCTGCCCACCAGCTATCCGGCCGAGGCGTGGCCCCAGCTGCTGGCCACCATGCGGGTCGACAAGAAGGCGCGGGGGAGCACGCTGCGCTTCGTGGTGCTGGACGGCCTGGCCCGGCCGGCGATCCTGGAGGGCCCGGACGACGAGCTGCTGCACGCCGCCTACCGGGAGATCTCCTCGTGAGGGTGTACGTGCTCAACGGCCCGAACCTGGGCCGGCTGGGCTCCCGGCAGGTGGACGTGTACGGGGTCACCAGCTACTCGGACCTGGTGACGCTCTGCGTCGACACCGGCCGCGAGCTGGGTCTGGACGTCACCGTCCGGCAGACCGACGCCGAGCACGAGCTGCTCGGCTGGCTGCACGAGGCCGCCGACGAGGGTGCGGCGGTGGTGCTGAACCCGGCCGCCTGGTCGCACTACTCGATCGCGGTACGGGACGCCTGCGCGATGCTGCGCGCCCCGCTGGTCGAGGTGCACATCTCCAACATCCACGCCCGGGAGGAGTTCCGGCACCACTCGGTGGTCTCCGCCGTGGCGACCGGGGTGATCTGCGGCCTGGGCGTTGACGGCTACCGGCTCGCCCTGCGCCACCTGGCGACCCGCCTCGACGCGGGGGGCGGCGGGTCGGCCGGCGGCCAGTGGCCGAGTGGACGCAGCTAGTAGACTTGTCAGGTCTGTCCGCCAATTGATGATCAAGGCAGGAAATGGCATCCACCAACGACCTCAAGAACGGCCTGGTACTCAACCTCGACGGGGAGCTCTGGGCCGTCGTCGAGTTCCAGCACGTCAAGCCCGGTAAGGGTGGGGCGTTCGTCCGCACGACGCTGAAGAACGTGCTGTCCGGCAAGGTCGTCGACAAGACCTTCAACGCGGGCACCAAGGTCGAGACCGCGACCGTGGACAAGCGCACCATGCAGTACCTCTACGCCGACGGCGAGGACTACGTCTTCATGGATCTGGAGACGTTCGACCAGATCACCGTCCCCGGCGGCACCGTCGGCGAGGCCGCCAACTACCTCCTCCCGGAGGCCGAGGCGACCGTCGCCACGCACGAGGGTGTCCCGCTCTACATCGAGCTGCCCACCTCCGTCGTGCTGGAGGTCACCTACACCGAGCCGGGTCTGCAGGGCGACCGTTCGACCGGCGGCAACAAGCCGGCGACCGTCGAGACCGGCGCGACCGTGCAGGTGCCGCTCTTCATCACCACCGGCGAGAAGATCAAGGTCGACACCCGCGACGGCCGTTACCTCGGCCGCTCCTGATGGCCGAGGGTCCCAAGCAGCAGATGCCGTCGCGCCGCAAGGCGCGCAAGCGGGCGCTGGACGTGCTCTACGAGGCCGACCTGCGTAAGCGGCCCCCGGTCGAGGTGCTCGCCGGCTACGTCGAGCGGATCGAGAAGCCCCGCCCGGAGCACCTCGGCTACGCGGTCAGCCTGGTCGAGGGGGTCGCCGCCCACCTCGACCGGATCGACGAGCTGATCGCCAGCTACGCCGAGGGTTGGACCCTGGACCGGATGCCGGTGGTCGACCGCAACCTCGCCCGGATCGCCGTGTACGAGCTGCTCCACGTCGACGAGATCGACGACGCGGTGGCGATCAGCGAGGCGGTGGAGCTGGCCCGGCAGATGTCCACCGACGACTCGCCGCGCTTCCTCAACGGCATCCTCGGCCGGATCGCCGAGTACGCCACCCGCTGACCGGCGCTGCCGCATCCCGTACGAACGAAAGGGCCCGTGCCTGGCGGCACGGGCCCTTTCGGTGCGACAGCGTGGATCAGGACGCGAAGAACGCCCGCGGGTCGGCGACGAGCACGCCGTGCTCGGTGAGCCGCTCGATCAGGCCGGACGGCGAGGCGTCGTAGACGATCGCCAGGGCGCGCAGGTCGTCGGCGCGGATGGAGAGCACCCGGCCGTTGTAGTCGCCGCGCTGCTGCTGGATGGCCCGGGCGTAGCGGGCGACGTACGCGAGGTCCTCGGAGGCCTCGTCGTAGAGCCGCTCCAGGTCCAGGACGATCTTGCTGGTGGGCTCGTGCCGCACCCCGCTGCCGTCGGGCAGCAGCTCCGAGACGGGTACGCGGTAGAAGTCGGCCAGCTCCGCCAGGCGGGACACGGTGACGGCCCGGTCGCCGCGCTCGTACGAGCCGACCACCACGGCCTTCCACCGCCCGTTCGACTTCTCCTCCACCCCTTGCAGGGACAGACCCTGCTGCTGGCGGATGGAGCGCAGGCGGGCGCCCAGCGACTTGGCGTATTCAGAGGGCATTCGGACACTCCCAGTGCTGTGCTTTGGGGTTCTCCCAGCGATCGCTACGGAGCGTGACGGTACGGGGATTGCGACACCGGGTCAAGTGGTCGTGACCTTACCGTTGGGGAGCGCGGGGGGACTTATCCCCTTTTCACCGACCTGATCAGGGGATCAGTGGGTGCCGACGATCGACCTGGTGACCGCTGGTAACGTGGCGTGAAGCTCCGACCCGGGCCGCCCGCGGCCCGGCCGGAGACCCCAGACGTCCTTTAACGACCCGTCCCGTGAGGCGGGGAAGGAGGTCCGCCGTGGCCTGCCCACCGGCTGCCCAGTCATCGCCCCCGCGACAACCCTCGGTGAAGGTGATCCTCGCCAGCGCCGACGTGCAGCGCGTCGTCGACCGGATCGCCCACCAGATCCTGGAGAAGACCCAGGGCGCCGCGGACGCCGTCCTGCTCGGCATACCCACTCGCGGAGCTCCGCTCGCGAGGCGCCTCGCCGCCCGGATCAGCACCTTCGAGGACGTCGACGTCCCGGTCGGTGTGCTGGACATCACCCTCTACCGCGACGACCTGCGTCGGCACGCCACCCGCGCGGTCGGACCGACCCAGCTCCCGCCGGGCGGCATCGACGGCAAGCGGGTCATCCTCGTCGACGACGTGCTCTTCTCCGGCCGCACCGTGCGGGCCGCGCTCGACGCGCTCAACGACGTCGGCCGCCCGGCCACCGTGCAGCTCGCCGTCCTGGTCGACCGCGGCCACCGCGAGCTGCCGATCCGCGCCGACTACGTCGGCAAGAACATCCCGACCTCCCTCGCCGAGAGCGTCAAGGTCACCCTCGCCGAGACCGACGGCGCCGACGAGGTCAAGTTGTACGGGGGTACTCCTTCATGATCCGGCACCTGCTCTCCGGGGCCGACCTGGACGCGGCCACCGCCACCCAGATCCTGGACACCGCCGCCGAGATGGCCACCGTCGCCGGCCGGGAGGTCAAGAAGCTTCCCGCGCTGCGCGGCCGGACCGTGGTGAACCTCTTCTACGAGGACTCCACCCGGACCCGGATCTCCTTCGAGGCGGCCGCCAAGCGGCTCAGCGCCGATGTGATCAACTTTTCCGCCAAGGGCTCCAGCGTGACCAAGGGGGAGAGCCTGAAGGACACCGCGCTCACCCTCCAGGCGATGGGGGCCGACGCGGTGGTCGTGCGGCACCCCGCCTCCGGCGCCCCGCACCGGCTGGCCAACTGGGTGGACGGGTCGGTGGTCAACGCCGGCGACGGCACCCACGAGCACCCCACCCAGGCGCTGCTCGACGCGTACACGATGCGCTCCCGGCTGGGCCGGCTCGCCGGCCTGCACGTCGCGGTGGTCGGGGACGTGCTGCACTCCCGGGTGGCCCGCTCCAACGTGCTGCTGCTCTCCACCCTCGGCGCCAAGGTCACCCTGGTCGGCCCGCCCACCCTCATCCCGGTGGACATCTCCGCCGCGCTCGCCCCCGGCACCGATGTCTCCTACGACCTCGACGCCGTTCTCCCTGATGTGGACGTGGTGATGATGCTGCGGGTGCAGCGCGAGCGGATGGGCGACTCCTACTTCCCCTCCGCCCGCGAGTACGCCCGCCGCTACGGCCTCGACGGCCCGCGCATGCGGCGACTGCCGGAGCACGCGATCGTCATGCACCCCGGCCCGATGAACCGGGGCATGGAGATCACTCCCGAGGTCGCCGACTCACCCCGCTCCACCATCGTCGAACAGGTCGCCAACGGGGTCTCCGTGCGGATGGCCGTGCTCTACCTGCTGCTCGGAGGGAACAACCGGTGACCGCGTACCTGATCAAGAACGTGAGCGTCGTCGGCGCCGCGCCGACCGACCTGCTGATCCGCGACGGCGTCGTCGCCGAGACCGGCGCGGGCCTGACCGCGCCGGACGCCACCGTCCTCGACGGGACCGGGCTGGTCGCCCTGCCCGGCCTGGTCGACCTGCACACCCACCTGCGTGAGCCGGGCCGGGAGGACGCCGAGACCGTCGAGTCCGGCTCCCGCGCGGCGGCGCTGGGCGGCTACACCGCCGTCTGCGCCATGGCCAACACCTCTCCGGTCGCCGACACCGCCGGCGTGGTCGAGCAGGTGTGGCGGCTCGGCCGGGAGGCCGGGCTGGTCGACGTGCAGCCGATCGGCGCGGTCACCGTCGGGCTGGCCGGCGAACGGCTGGCCGAGCTGGGCGCGATGGCCGACTCCGCCGCCCGGGTGCGGATCTTCTCCGACGACGGGCACTGCGTCGCCGACCCGAAGCTGATGCGCCGGGCGCTGGAGTACGTCAAGGCGTTCGACGGGGTCATCGCCCAGCACGCCGAGGAGCCGCGGCTCACCGAGGGCGCGCAGATGCACGAGGGCGAGGTCTCCACCCGGCTCGGGCTCACCGGCTGGCCGGCGGTCGCCGAGGAGGCGATCATCGCCCGCGACGTGCTGCTGGCCGAGCACGTCGGCAGCCGGTTGCACGTCTGCCACGTCTCCACCGCCGGCAGCGTCGAGGTGCTCCGGCACGCCAAGGCGCGCGGGGTGCGGGTCACCGCCGAGGTGACCCCGCACCACCTGCTGCTCACCGACGCCCGGGCCGAGACCTACGACCCGGTCTACAAGGTCAACCCGCCGCTGCGCACCGAGGCCGACATCGCCGCGCTGCGCGCCGCGCTGGCCGAGGGCGTCATCGACATCATCGCCACCGACCACGCCCCGCACGCCGTGGAGGACAAGGAGTGCGAGTGGGCGTACGCCCGGCCGGGCATGCTCGGCCTGGAGACGGCGCTCTCCATCGCGCTGGAGGTGCTCGGCCCCGAGTGGGACCTGATCGCCGAGCGGATGTCGCGCGCCCCGGCCCGCATCGCCGGTCTCGACGGGCACGGCCTCGACCCGGCGCCCGGCGTGCCGGCCAACCTCACCCTGGTCGACCCGGCCGCCCGCCGGGTCATCGAGCCCGCGGAGCTGGCCAGCCGCAGTCGCAACACCCCGTACGCCCGCATGACGCTGCCGGGTCGCATCGTGGCGACCTTCCTGCGCGGCGAGCCGACGGTCCTGGACGGAAAGGCAGTCAAGTGATCCGAGCGAGGAGTGCAGCGAAGCGGAGCCCCGCAGTCCGGATCGGAGGTGCAGCATGACCCGCAGACGTTCCGCGATCCTCGTCCTGGAGGACGGCCGGACCTTCCACGGCGAGGCGTACGGCAGCGTCGGGGAGACCTTCGGTGAGGCGGTCTTCAACACCGGCATGACCGGCTACCAGGAGACCCTCACCGACCCGTCGTACCACCGGCAGGTGGTGGTGCAGACCGCGCCGCACATCGGCAACACCGGCGTCAACGGCGAGGACGACGAGTCCGGCCGGATCTGGGTCGCCGGTTACGTGGTGCGCGACCCGGCCCGGATCGGCTCCAACTGGCGCGCCACCGGCGGGTTGGAGGACCGGCTCGCCGCCGAGGGCGTGGTCGGGATCAGCGGTGTCGACACCCGGGCGCTCACCCGCCACCTGCGTGAGCGCGGCGCGATGCGGGTCGGCGTCTCCAGCGTCGAGGACGACCCGCGCGCCCTGCTGGCCCGGGTCCGCCAGTCACCGCAGATGGTCGGCGCGGACCTCTCCGCGCAGGTCACCACCGAGAAGCCGTACGTGGTCGAGGCGGTCGGCGCGCACCGGTTCACCGTGGCCGCCCTCGACCTGGGCATCAAGCGCAACGTGCCGCGCCGGCTCGCCGCGCGGGGGGTCACCACCCACGTGCTGCCCGCCTCGTCCGGCATCGACGACCTGCTCGCCACCGGCGCGGACGCGGTCTTCTTCTCGCCCGGCCCGGGCGACCCGGCCACCGCGGACGGTCCGGTCGCGCTCGCCCGGGAGGTGCTCCGCCGTCAGGTGCCGCTCTTCGGCATCTGCTTCGGCAGCCAGATCCTCGGCCGGGCGCTCGGCTTCGGCACCTACAAGCTCGGCTACGGCCACCGGGGCATCAACCAGCCGGTGCTCGACCGGTCCACCGGCAAGGTCGAGGTGACCAGCCACAACCACGGCTTCGCCGTCCAGGTGCCGGGCGCCGGGCCGGGCGTGGTCGTCCCCGACCAGGTGATCGAGACCGACTTCGGCGGCGTCCAGGTGTCGCACGTCTGCCTCAATGACAACGTGGTCGAGGGGCTGCGGGCCCGGGACGTGCCCGCCTTCACCGTCCAGTACCACCCGGAGGCAGCGGCCGGTCCGCACGACGCGGACTACCTCTTCGACCGCTTCGCCGAGCTCATCGAAGGCGGTAGGAATGCCTAAGCGCAACGACCTCAAGCACATCCTGGTGATCGGCTCCGGGCCGATCGTGATCGGGCAGGCCTGCGAGTTCGACTACTCCGGCACCCAGGCCTGCCGGGTGCTGCGCAGTGAGGGGATCCGGGTCAGCCTGGTCAACTCCAACCCGGCGACGATCATGACGGACCCGGAGTTCGCCGACGCCACCTACGTCGAGCCGATCACCCCGGAGTTCGTCGAGCTGGTCATCGCCAAGGAACGCCCGGACGCGATCCTGCCCACCCTCGGCGGGCAGACCGCGCTGAACACCGCGGTCGCCCTGCACGAGGCCGGCGTCCTCGACAAGTACGGCGTGGAGCTGATCGGCGCCAACATCGACGCGATCAACCGCGGCGAGGACCGGCAGCTGTTCAAGGACATCGTGGCCAAGGCCGGCGCCCGGCTCGGTGTCGAGGACCCGGCCGCCCTGGTGCCCCGCTCCCGGGTCTGCCACTCGATGGACGAGGTCGAGGCCACCGTCGCCGAGCTGGGCCTGCCGGTGGTGATCCGACCGTCGTTCACCATGGGCGGCCTCGGCTCCGGCATGGCGCACACGCCGGAGGACCTGGCCCGGATCGCCGGCGACGGCCTGACCGCCAGCCCGGTGCACGAGGTGCTCATCGAGGAGAGCGTGCTCGGTTGGAAGGAGTACGAGCTCGAGCTGATGCGCGACCGCCACGACAACGTGGTGGTGGTCTGCTCCATCGAGAACGTCGACCCGATGGGCGTGCACACCGGCGACAGCGTCACCGTCGCCCCGGCCATGACGCTCACCGACCGGGAGTACCAGCGCCTGCGCGACCTGGGCATCGCGGTGCTCCGCGAGGTCGGGGTGGACACCGGCGGCTGCAACATCCAGTTCGCGGTCAACCCGGCCGACGGCCGGATCGTCGTGATCGAGATGAACCCCCGGGTGTCCCGCTCCTCGGCGCTGGCCTCGAAGGCCACCGGCTTCCCGATCGCCAAGATCGCCGCCAAGCTGGCCATCGGCTACACCCTGGACGAGATCCCCAACGACATCACCCTGAAGACCCCGGCGGCGTTCGAGCCGACCCTGGACTACGTGGTGGTGAAGATCCCCCGGTTCGCCTTCGAGAAGTTCCCCGGCGCCGACCCGGAGCTGACCACCACGATGAAGTCCGTCGGCGAGGCGATGAGCCTGGGCCGCAACTTCACCGAGGCGCTCAACAAGGCGATGCGCTCGATGGAAACCACCTCATCGGGTTTCTGGACCACCCCGGACCCGGCGGGGGCGACGAAGGAGAACACCCTCGCCGCGCTGCGGATGCCGCACGACGGCCGGCTCTACACCGTCGAGCGGGCGCTGCGCCTCGGCGCGTCCATCGCCGAGGTGGCGACGGCCTCCGGCGGGATCGACCCCTGGTTCCTGGACCAGATCGCCGGCCTGGTCGAGCTGCGCGCGGAGATCGTGGACGCCCCGGTGCTCGACGGGGAGCTGCTGCGCCGGGCCAAGCGGGCCGGCCTGTCCGACCGGCAGCTGGCCGCGCTGCGCCCGGAGCTGGCCGCCGAGGACGGCGTCCGTACCCTGCGGCACCGCCTCGACGTGCGGCCGGTCTACAAGACCGTGGACACCTGCGCGGCCGAGTTCGAGGCCACCACGCCGTACCACTACTCGACGTACGACCAGGAGACCGAGGTCGTCGCCTCGGACCGGCCCAAGGTGCTCATCCTCGGCTCGGGCCCGAACCGGATCGGCCAGGGCATCGAGTTCGACTACTCCTGCGTGCACGCGGTGATGGCCCTCCGTGCGGTGGGCTACGAGACCGTGATGGTCAACTGCAACCCGGAGACGGTCTCCACCGACTACGACACCGCCGACCGGCTCTACTTCGAGCCGCTGACCTTCGAGGACGTGCTGGAGGTCTGGCACGCCGAGGACTCGTCGGGCAGGGCGGCCGGCGGGCCGGGCGTGGTCGGCGTGATCGTGCAGCTCGGTGGGCAGACCCCGCTGGGGCTGGCCCAGCGGCTCAAGAACGCCGGTGTGCCGGTGGTCGGCACCTCGCCGGAGTCGATCCACCTCGCCGAGGAGCGGGGCGCGTTCGGCGCGGTGCTCGCCCGGGCCGGGCTGCGCGCCCCGGCGCACGGCATGGCCACCTCGTACGACGAGGCGAAGGAGATCGCCGACGAGATCGGCTACCCGGTGCTGGTCCGGCCGTCGTACGTGCTCGGTGGGCGGGGCATGGAGATCGTCTACGACGACGCCACGCTGCGCGACTACATCGGCCGGGCCACCGACATCTCCCCGAACCACCCGGTGCTGGTGGACCGCTTCCTCGACGACGCCATCGAGATCGACGTGGACGCGCTCTGCGACGCCGACGGCGAGGTCTACCTCGGTGGCGTGATGGAGCACATCGAGGAGGCCGGCATCCACTCCGGCGACTCGTCCTGCGCGCTGCCGCCGATCACCCTGGCCGGCTCGCACCTGGCCCAGGTGCGTCGCTACACCGAGGCGATCGCCCGGGGCGTCGGCGTGCGCGGGCTGCTCAACGTCCAGTACGCCCTCAAGGACGACATGCTGTACGTGCTGGAGGCGAACCCGCGGGCGTCCCGGACGGTCCCGTTCGTCTCCAAGGCCACCGCGGTGCCGCTGGCGAAGGCGGCGGCCCGGATCGCGCTCGGCGCCACCATCGCCGAGCTGCGCGCCGAGGGGCTGCTCCCGCCCACCGGGGACGGCGGCGTGATGCCGGCGGACGCCCCGATCGCGGTGAAGGAGGCGGTGCTGCCGTTCAAGCGGTTCCGCACCCCGTCGGGCAAGGGGATCGACTCGCTGCTCGGCCCGGAGATGAAGTCCACCGGCGAGGTGATGGGCATCGACACCAACTTCGGGCACGCCTTCGCCAAGTCCCAGTCCGCCGCGTACGGCTCGCTGCCCACCAGTGGCAAGATCTTCGTCTCGGTGGCGAACCGGGACAAGCGCGGCATGATCTTCCCGATCAAGCGCCTGGCCGACCTGGGCTTCGAGATCGTCGCCACCACGGGCACGGCCGAGGTGCTGCGCCGGCACGGCATCGCCTGCGAGCAGATCCGCAAGCACTACGAGGCCGGCGAGGGCGAGGACGCGGTGTCGATGATCCTCGGCGGGGACGTCGCCCTGGTGGTCAACACCCCGCAGGGCTCGGGTGCCAGCGCCCGCTCCGACGGCTACGAGATCCGCAGCGCGGCGGTCACGGCGGACATCCCCTGCATCACCACGGTCCCCGGCGCGGCGGCCGCCGTCATGGGCATCGAGGCGAGGATCCGCGGCGACATGCAGGTCCGCCCCCTCCAGGAGCTGCACGCCGCCCTGCGAGCGGCCGAGTGACCGCCCCCGTCACCGCGGTGATCATGAAGTTGGCGGCAGTCGAGGAGATCGACTTCGCCGTCAACTTCATGATCACCGAGCCGGGGGGAGCCGGGGCGTGATCTTCGGAAAGGTGGTGCGGCCGGCGTTGTTCCGCATCGGGGGCGGGGACGCGGAGGCGGCGCACGAGTGGACGTTGCGGCGGCTCGCCGGGGTGTCCCGGCGGCCGGCCGTGCTGCGGGCGCTGCGGGCCCGGTACGCGGTGCGGGCGCCGCGGACGGTCTTCGGGGTCGAGTTCCCGAACCCGGTCGGGCTGGCCGCCGGCATGGACAAGGACGGCGCGGCGCTGCCGGCCTGGCCGGCGCTGGGGTTCGGCTTCGTCGAGGTCGGCACGGTGACCGCGCACGCCCAGCCCGGCAACCCCCGTCCTCGGCTGTTCCGGCTGCGCGACAGCGAGGCCGTGGTCAACCGGATGGGCTTCAACAACGCCGGCGCCGAGGCCCTCGCGGCCCGGCTGGCGGCGCTGCCCCGCCCGATCGGGGTGCCGCTGGGCATCTCGCTCGGCAAGTCCAAGGTGACCCCGCTGGACGAGGCGGTCGAGGACTACCTCGCCTCCTACCGGGCGCTGCGCGGGCACGGCGACTACTTCGCGGTGAACGTCTCCTCGCCGAACACCCCGGGCCTGCGGTCCCTTCAGGACAGGGCCCACCTGGACGCCTTGCTGGCGGCGCTGGTGGGGGAGAAGCCGGTGCTGGTGAAGATCGCCCCGGACCTGACCGAGCCGGCCGTCGCCGAGCTGCTGGAGGTCTGTCTGGCCCGGGGAGCGGCCGGGGTGATCGCCACCAACACCACGCTGGCCCGCGACGGGCTCGCCCCGGCCGACCGGGAGCGCGGCGCGGAGACCGGCGGCCTCTCCGGCCGGCCGCTGGCCGCCCGGGCCCGCGAGGTGGTCGCCTTCGTGCACCGGGAGACCGGCGGCCGGCTGCCGGTGATCGGGGTCGGCGGCATCGTCGACCCCGACGACGCCACCCGCATGTTCGACGCCGGCGCCACCCTGGTCCAGCTCTACACCGGCTTCATCTACCGGGGTCCCGCCCTGGTCCGCGCCGCCGCCGGCGCGTCGGCGGGCGCCACCGCGCCGGTGCCGGCCGGGTGAGGCGTCCCGGCCGGGCCACCCCAGAGGGTACGAAGGAGAGCGTGTGACGCCCGAGGAGATCCTGGCCGCTGACCGGGCGCACGTGTGGCACCCGTACGCGGCGTCGCCGCCGGCGGCGACGCCGTACGTGGTCCAGAGCGCCCGGGGGGTGCGGCTGCGGCTGGCCGACGGCCGGGAGCTGGTTGACGGGATGTCGTCCTGGTGGGCGGCGATCCACGGCTACCGGCACCCGGTCCTCGACGCGGCGGTCACCGACCAGCTCGGCCGGATGAGCCACGTGATGTTCGGCGGGCTCACCCACGAGCCGGCCGTCCGGCTGGCGCGGACCCTGGTCGAGCTGGCGCCGGAGGGGCTGGAGCACGTCTTCCTGGCCGACTCGGGCTCGGTGGCCGTCGAGGTCGCGATCAAGATGTGCCTGCAGTACCAGCGGGCCACCGGCCGGCCCGGCCGCCGCCGGCTGGGCACCTGGCGGGGCGGCTACCACGGCGACACGTTCCACCCGATGAGCGTCTGCGACCCGGTGGGCGGCATGCACCACCTCTGGGGTGACGTGCTGCCCCGGCAGGTCTTCGCCCCGCCGCCGCCCGGCGGCTTCGACGACCCGCCGGACCCGGCGTACGTCGCCGCGCTGACCGACGAGGTGGCCCGGCACGCCGACGAGCTGGCGGCGGTGATCGTGGAGCCGGTGGTGCAGGGCGCCGGCGGGATGCGCTTCCACCACCCGGGGTACCTGCGCGCGCTGCGCGAGGTGACCCGGGAGCACGGGGTGCTGCTGATCTTCGACGAGATCGCCACCGGGTTCGGCCGGACCGGGACGATGTTCGCCGCCGAGCACGCCGGGGTGAGCCCGGACGTGCTCTGCGTCGGCAAGGCGCTCACCGGCGGCTACCTGACCCTGGCCGCCGCGCTCTGCACCGCGGAGATCGCCCGGGGCATCTCCGCCGACGGGGTGCTGGCGCACGGGCCGACCTTCATGGGCAACCCGCTGGCCTGCGCGGTCGCCAACGCCTCCCTGGGGCTGCTGCGCGCCGGCGACTGGGCCGCCGAGGTGTCGAGGGTGGGTGCCGGGCTGCGGGCCGGCCTGGAGCCGCTGCGCGGTGCTCCCGGGGTCGCCGACGTGCGGGTGCTGGGCGCGATCGGGGTGGTGCAGCTCGATCACGAGGTGGACCTGGGCGCGGCGACCGCGGCGGCGGTGGCGCAGGGGGTCTGGCTGCGCCCGTTCCGCGACCTGGTCTACACCATGCCGCCGTACGTGACCGACGACGTGGACCTGGCGCGGATCACGGCCGGGATCGCCGCGGCGGTCAAGGCCGGCTGAGGACGGCCGGGGGTACGGCCGGCTCGGGGCCGGCCGGGGTGCGGCCGACGACGGGTACGGCCGCTGTCGGGCGCCCCCGCGCGGGCGTGTCCGAGCGGTGGCGGGTTCCCCGGGCGACGGAGAGGACGGGCCGGCGGTCGCCGGTGTCGAGCGAGGAGAGAGGTACGCCGATGGAGAGCTTCGGGACCCGGCTGCACCGGGCCATGGCGGAGCGTGGGCCGCTCTGTGTGGGCATCGACCCGCACCCGGGGCTGCTGGCCCGCTGGGGGCTGCCGGACGACGTCGACGGGCTGGAGCGGTTCGCCCGGATTGTCGTGGAAGCCGTCGGTGACCGGGTTGCGGTCGTCAAGCCCCAGTCGGCCTTTTTCGAGCGCTTCGGTGCCCGAGGTGTCGGGATTCTTGAGTCAACTATCCGACAGTTACGAGAATGTGGCTCGCTCGTTCTGCTCGACGTCAAGCGCGGCGACATCGGTTCGACGGTCGCCGCGTACGCCGCGGCGTACCTCGATCCATCCAGCCCGCTGTATGTCGACGCGGTGACGGCGAGCCCCTACCTCGGGGTCGGATCGCTGGCGCCGATGTTCGAGCTGGCGCGGACCCACGGCGGCGGAGTCTTCGTGCTGGCGCTCACCTCCAACCCCGAGGGGGCGCAGGTCCAGCGCGCCGTCGCGGCCGACGGGCGGACCGTCGCGCAGACCGTGATCGACGAGATTTCCCAGCTCAACGCGGGTGCCGAACCCCTCGGCAGTTTCGGGCTGGTGGTCGGGGCGACCATCGGTGAGACCGGTCACGACCTCTCCGGCGTGAACGGTCCGCTGCTCGCCCCGGGGCTCGGCGCGCAGGGCGCGACGGCGGCGGACCTGCGTACCGTCTTCGGCTCCAGCCTGCCCGCGGTCCTCCCGTCGTACTCCCGGGAGGTGCTCAACGCCGGTCCCGATCCGGCCGCCCTGCGGGCCGCCGCGGACCGCGCGCAGGCCGAGTGTCGGGCTGTTCTGGCGGTTTCGTGACTGACTGAGGGGTCGGTCATTTTTTGTTGATCTTCGCGCGCCCACGTTGCCGAAAGTGCCCGCGACCGCTAGTTTTCCCCGCGCTGGGAACCACGGACCCCTTTGGTTGCCAGCGACACCACGTTTCACAGAGCGGTGGTGCGCCCCGCCCGCCGCGATAGGGACCTGAGGAGAACTGGTGCCGCTCCCGTCACTGACCCCCGAGCAGCGCGCTGCCGCGCTGGAGAAGGCCGCGGAGATCCGCAAGGCCCGTGCTGAGCTGAAGGAGCAGCTCAAGCAGGGCAAGACCACCCTCGCCGCCGTCCTCGAGCGGGCCGAGGCCGACGACGTCGTCGGCAAGCTCAAGGTTTCGGCCGTGCTGCAGGCGATGCCGGGCATCGGCAAGATCCGGGCCACCCAGATCATGGAGAAGCTCAAGATCGCCGACAGCCGTCGTCTGCGTGGCCTGGGCGAGCAGCAGCGCAAGGCTCTGCTTGGAGAGTTCGCCGCCAACTGAACGCCGCAACGTGTAGAAACAAGCGGTGAGCACGGATGACGAGGCGCGCCCGGCGGCTCGGCTCACCGTCCTGACCGCACCTTCGGGTGCCGGCCTGGGCGGTGTCGTCGAGCTCGTCCGGGCGCGTTCTCCGTCCGTGTGGGTGCCGGTGCCGGCCACCACCCGGCCGCGCCGCCCCGGCGAGCGGCACGGTGTCGACCGGCTCTTCTGCGCCCCGGCCGAGTTCGACCGGATGATTGCCGCCGAGGAGCTGCTGGAGTGGTCGCGGATCGGCGCGTACCGGCGGGGCACGCCGCGCGCGCCGCTGCGGGCCCGGCTGGCTCAGGGCCGGCCGGTGCTGCTCCCGCTGGACCTGCCCGGAGCGCTCGCGGTCCGGGTCGGCTGGCCCGACGTACCACTGGTGCTGCTCGTCCCGTCGCGGCACCGCCCGGACCCGGCCGTCGTCGCGGCGGTCGGACACACCGTGGCACATGACCTCACCGAGCGCGCCGCCGACGAACTGGTAGGCTTGCTCGGTTCTTCCTATCTGGCTCCCGCCCAGCCGCGACTGCGCGGTTGAGCGACCAGCCGCGCTCGCGCGGACACTCTAGACGCAGAGGGTTATTTCGTGGGATCCATCGCCAACCCCGAGGGCATCACCAACCCGCCGATCGACGAACTGCTCGAGAAGACCACCTCGAAGTACGCCCTGGTGATCTTCGCCGCCAAGCGGGCGCGCCAGGTGAACGCCTACTACAGCCAGCTCGGCGAGGGCCTGCTCGAGTACGTCGGCCCGCTCGTGGAGACCACTCCGCAGGAGAAGCCGCTCTCGATCGCCATGCGCGAGATCAACGGGGGCCTGCTCACCGCAGAGCCGACCGACCAGCCGTAACAGTCGTCCGCCCCGATGTCCGCCGAGATCGTTCTCGGGGTCGGTGGCGGCATCGCCGCCTACAAGGCGTGTGAGCTGCTGCGGCTCTTCACCGAGTCGGGCCACCGGGTCCGGGTCGTGCCGACCGCGTCGGCGCTCCGCTTCGTCGGGGCGCCGACCTGGGCGGCCCTCTCCGGCCACCCGGTCGCCGAGGACGTCTGGTCCGACGTGCACGAGGTGCCCCACGTCCGGCTCGGCCAGCGGGCCGACCTGGTGGTCGTCGCCCCCGCCACGGCGGACCTGCTCGCCAAGGCCGCCCACGGGCTCGCCGACGACCTGCTCACCAACACCCTGCTCACCGCCCGGTGCCCGGTGGTGCTCGCCCCGGCGATGCACACCGAGATGTGGGAGAACCCGGCCACCGTCGCCAACGTCGCCACGCTCCGCTCCCGGGGCGTCCGGGTGATCGAGCCGGCCGTCGGCCGGCTCACCGGCGCCGACACCGGCAAGGGGCGGCTGCCCGACCCGGCGGAGATCTTCGCCGTCGCCCGGCGCGCCCTCGCCCGCGGCGTCGACGCCCCCGCCGACCTGGCCGGCCGGCACGTGGTGGTCACCGCCGGCGGCACCCGCGAGCCGCTGGACCCGGTCCGCTTCCTCGGCAACCGCTCCTCCGGCAAGCAGGGGTACGCCTTCGCCCGCGCGGCCGTCGCCCGGGGCGCCCGGGTCACCCTGATCGCGGCGAACGTGTCGCTGGCCGACCCGGCCGGGGTGGACCAGGTCCGGGTCGGCACCACCGAAGAGCTGCGCGAGGCGACCGTCGAGGCGGCCGCCGACGCCGACGCGGTGGTGATGGCGGCGGCTCCGGCCGATTTCCGGCCGGCGACCTACGCGCCTGGCAAAATCAAGAAGTCGGACGACGGCAGCGCGCCCACCATCGCGCTCGTCACCAACCCGGACATCGCCGCCGAGCTGGGGCGACGCCGTCGTCCGGAGCAGGTGCTGGTGGTGTTCGCCGCCGAGACCGGCGACGCCGAGGCCAACGGTCGGGCCAAACTCGCCCGCAAGCGGGCGGACCTCGTCGTGATCAACGAGGTCGGCGTCGACAAGGTCTTCGGCGCCGAGACCAACGCGGCGACCGTCATCGGAGCGGACGGCGCGGTGCACCCCATGCCCGAGCAGTCCAAAGAGGATCTGGCCGACGGCGTCTGGGACCTGGTCGTGGCGCGGTGGGCCGCTCGATCCTGAGCAGTGAGCAGAGACTCGCCCGATCGAGTGGTCCGTGCCGTGGTGACTAGACTGCCGCGGAACAACTTTTCAAAGAGCTTAGGAGTGCCGTGACACGCCGCCTCTTCACTTCCGAATCGGTCACGGAAGGCCACCCCGACAAGATCGCCGACCAGATCAGCGACGGCATCCTCGACGCCCTGCTCAGCCAGGACCCGCACAGCCGGGTGGCGGTGGAAACCATGATCACCACGGGCCAGGTGCACATCGCCGGGGAGGTGACCACCAAGGCGTACGCCGACATCCCGACCATCGTCCGGGAGACCATCCTGGGGATCGGGTACGACTCGTCGAAGAAGGGGTTCGACGGCGCCTCGTGCGGCGTCAGCGTCTCCATCGGCCAGCAGTCCTCCGACATCGCCCAGGGTGTCGACAACGCCTTCGAGCTGCGTACCGGGGCGTCGGAGAGCGCGCTGGACGCCCAGGGCGCCGGCGACCAGGGCATGATGTTCGGCTTCGCCTGCTCGGAGACCCCGGAGCTGATGCCGCTGCCGATCGCCCTGGCGCACCGGCTGGCCCGCCGGCTCGCCGCGGTCCGCAAGGACGGCACGATCCCCTACCTGCGCCCGGACGGCAAGACCCAGGTCACCATCGAGTACGAGGGCCTGCGCCCGGTCCGGCTCAACACGGTGGTCGTCTCCAGCCAGCACGCCGCGGACATCTCGCTGGAGTCGCTGCTCACCCCGGACGTGCGCGAGCACGTCATCGCCCCGGAGCTGGAGAGCCTCGGCCTGGACACCGACGGCTACCGGCTGCTGGTCAACCCGACCGGCCGGTTCGAGATCGGTGGCCCGATGGGTGACGCCGGCCTGACCGGCCGCAAGATCATCGTCGACACCTACGGCGGGTACGCCCGGCACGGCGGCGGCGCCTTCTCCGGCAAGGACCCGTCCAAGGTGGACCGCTCGGCCGCGTACGCGATGCGCTGGGTGGCCAAGAACGTCGTCGCCGCCGGCCTGGCCGAGCGGTGCGAGGCGCAGGTCGCGTACGCGATCGGCAAGGCCCACCCGGTCAGCCTCTTCATCGAGACCTTCGGCACCGAGACCGTGCCGGTCGCCTCGATCGAGAAGGCCGTCACCGAGGTCTTCGACCTGCGCCCGGCCGCCATCATCCGGGACCTCAACCTGCTCCGCCCGATCTACCAGCAGACCGCCGCGTACGGCCACTTCGGCCGCGAGCTGCCGGACCTGACCTGGGAGAGCACCGACCGGGCCGCCGACCTCAAGTCGGCCGCGGGAGCCTGACCGGCACCAGGCGCAGCGACCGGCGACCCGCTGACGGGTCGCCGGTCGCTCGTGTCTGCGTGGACGTGCCCCTGCCGCACCTGGACCGCCCCTTCGACTACCTCGTCCCGGCCGAGCTGGACCCGGCAGCGGTGCCCGGGAGCCGGGTCAAGGTGCGTTTCGCCGGCCAGCTGGTCGACGGCTGGCTGCTGGAGCGGGTCGACTCCTCCGACCACCCCCGGCTGGCCTACCTGGAGAAGGTCGTCTCACCGGAGCCGGTGCTGGCGCCGGAGATCGCCCGGCTGGCCCGGGTCGTCGCCGACCGGTACGCCGGCAACCTCGCCGACGTGCTCCGGCTCGCCGTCCCGCCCCGGCACGCCCGGATCGAGAAGGAACTCCGCGCCGCCGGGGACCAGCCGACCGCCGCCGCTCCGGCCGCCGCCGCTCCGGACCAGCCGGTCGCCGCTCCGACGGCCGCTGTGCCGGACCAGCCGCTGGCCGCTCCGGCGGCCGTCGACCCGGCCGTCGATCCGCGTGGCTGGCGGGACTATCCCACCGGGCCGGCCCTGCTCCGGGCGCTCACCGACGGCCGGGCGCCCCGCGCCGTCTGGTCGGCGCTGGCCGGGGAGGACTGGGCGGCCCGGTACGCCGACGCGGTCGCCGCGACCGTGGCCGGTGGGCGGGGCGCCGTGGTCGTGGTCGCCGACGCCCGGGACCTGGACCGCCTCGACGCCGCGTTGACCCAGCTCCTCGGCCCGGGACGGCACGCCTGCCTCTCCGCCGCGCTCGGCCCGGCCCGGCGCTACCGGGCCTTCCTCGCCGCCCGGCGCGGCGACGTGCCCGTGGTGATCGGGACGCGGGCGGCGATGTTCGCCCCGGTCGAGCGGCTCGGCCTGGTGGCGATCTGGGACGACGGCGACGACCTGCACGCCGAGCCGCGCGCGCCGTACCCGCACGCCCGGGAGGTGCTGCTCACCCGGGCCCAGCTCGCCGGGGCCGGCGCCCTGGTCGGCGGGTACGCCCGTACCGCCGAGGCGCAGTTGCTGCTGGAGACCGGCTGGGCGCGCGAGGTCGTCGCGGACCGGGCCACCCTGCGGGCGCGTACCCCGGCCATCGCGCCGACCGGCGACGACCCGCAGCTGGCCCGCGACCCCGGCGCCGCGACCGCCCGGCTGCCCAGCCTGGCCTGGACCACCGCCCGGGACACCCTGCGCGCCGACGCGCCCGTGCTGGTGCAGGTGCCCCGCCGCGGCTACCTCCCCTCGGTCTCCTGCGCGGACTGCCGCACCCCGGCGCGCTGCCCGCACTGCGCCGGCCCGCTGGCGCTGCGCTCCGCCGACGCCCCGCCCGCCTGCCGCTGGTGCGGCCGGATCGCCGCCGGGTACGCCTGCCCGGAGTGCGGCGGGCGCCGGCTGCGCGCGGCCGTCACCGGCGCCCGGCGCACCGCCGAGGAGCTGGGCCGGGCCTTTCCCGGGGTGCCGGTACGCACCTCCGGTCGGGAGGAGGTGCTGACCACCGTGCCCGGCGGCGCCGGCCTGGTGATCGCCACGCCGGGGGCCGAACCGGTCGCCGAGGGCGGCTACGGGGCGGTCCTGCTGCTGGACTCCTGGGCCCTGCTCACCCGGGCCGACCTGCGGGCCGGTGAGGAGACGCTACGGCGCTGGCTGAGCGCCGCCGCGCTCGCCCGGCCGGCCCCCGCCGGCGGGCGGGTGGTCGTGGTGGCCGACGGCGCGCTCGCCCCGGTGCAGGCGCTGCTGCGCTGGGACGCCGCCTGGTTCGCGGCCCGGGAGCTGGCCGAGCGGCGGGAGCTGGGCTTCCCGCCGGCGATGAAGATGGCCAGCCTCACCGGTCCGGCCGACGCGGTGGCCGACCTCCTCGCCGCCGCCCGGCTACCCGAGGACGCCGAGGTGCTCGGCCCGGTCCCGGCCGACGAGGACCGGGAGCGGATGCTGGTCCGGGTGCCGCGTGCCCGGGCCGGCGCCCTGGCCGAGGCGCTGCACTCGGCGGCCGGGCAGCGCAGCGCCCGCAAGGCGGCCGTCCCGGTCCGCCTCCAGGTCGACCCGCTCAGCCTGTTCTGACCGCGCACCAGGGTGATTCCGGCCACGATCCGGCCCGCCCGGCCCGCGGCGGCGGGGTGGCGTCGCACACCGCGTGCGGCAAATCGCTGGCGGCGGGGTGATAGCATCGCCCGTCATGCCCGGGCGCCCGGATGGCGCGACGATGGCGGGGAACGCGTCGATCCGACGCAGATCGATGATGTCAATCAGCCGGTGAGCAGGGGTGGACCAGTCGTGACCGTTCGTCAATCGATCGTCTTCAACGGTGACCTCGGCAGCGGCAAGAGCACCGTCTCCGTCGAGATCGCCAAGCGGCTCGGGCTGCGCCGGGTGAGCGTCGGCGACCTCTACCGGCAGATGGCGCAGGAGCGGCAGATGACCGCGCTCCAGCTCAACCTGCACGCCGAGCTGGACCAGGCCGTCGACGGCTACGTCGACCAGCTCCAGCGGGACATCGCCGCCTCCGGCGAGTCGCTGGTGATGGACTCCCGGCTGGCCTGGCACTTCTTCACCGACGCGCTCAAGGTGCACATGATCACCGAGCCCGGCGAGGCGGCCCGGCGGGTGCTGCTGCGCCCCTCCGGCCCGGCCGAGAGCTACACCTCGCTGGAGGAGGCGGAGGCCAAGCTGCGGGAGCGCAGCGAGAGCGAGCGGAACCGGTTCATCCTCCGCTACGGCGTCGACAAGGCCCGGCTGCGCAACTACGACCTGGTCTGCGACACCACCCGGGCCTCCGCGTCCGAGGTGATCGAGCACATCGTCGACGCGT
The DNA here is from genome assembly GCF_036902725.1 of Micromonospora psammae. Taxonomy (NCBI): domain Bacteria; kingdom Bacillati; phylum Actinomycetota; class Actinomycetes; order Micromonosporales; family Micromonosporaceae; genus Micromonospora; species Micromonospora psammae. Next base: position 48,423 of record NZ_JBAKHM010000027.1, read on the forward strand.
ACGAGGGCCGGCTCGGCGCCGAGGTGCTGCGCGACGCCCCGCCGCTGCTGCTGCTCGACCCGGCCCGGATCTACCCCACCGAGGACATCGCCGCGCTGCGCGGACTCTGGGACTCCGAGTTCGTCGGTGAGGTGGCCGAGGCCGGCGACGAGGCCCTGGAGCCGCTGCGGATCGGCTACACCGGGGAGTACTTCTTCGTGGTCGACGGCCACCGCCGGCTCAGCGCCGCCCTGCAGAGCGGCTTCCCGCTGGTGCCCGCCCAGCTGGTGGCCGAGGTGGAGGAGCCCGTCGTCGGTGGGCTGAACGCGATCGACTACTTCGCCGCCAACGTCCGGCCGAGCATGATCTACGACTGGGCGGCGGCGCACGGCACCGCCCTGCCGCTGCCCGAGCACGCCCTGCTCGGCGGGGACACCGTGCTCGCCGGCGAGCCCGGCAGCGGCGCCTGACCGAAGGGCCCCGGCGGTCGGGGTCGCCCGCCGGCGGGCCGGCGCGCATGATGGAGCCTTCCGACGCATCGACGCGGGAGGCCGGTTATGGACGCCGCCGAGGCACTGACCCTGCTCATGTCACCGCAGGGGCGGGTGGATCCCTACCCCACCTACGACCGGCTGCGCGGGTACGGGCCGGTGGTGCGCTCCGGCCCGGCCTTCTTCGTGGTGACCGGCTACGCCGAGGCCGACGAGATCCTCCGCGATCCCCGGTTCGGTGTGCTCGACGACGTCCTGCGTGACCAGTTCCTACCCGGCTGGCGGGACAGCCCCGCCGTCGTGTCGATCTCCCGGTCGATGCTGCGCACCAACCCGCCCGACCACAGCCGGATGCGCCGGCTCGCGGCCGGCGCGTTCACCCCACGCCGGATCGCCGCCCTGCGCGACGTGGTCGAGGTCCAGGCCGACGCGCTCGTCGACGACATGCTCGCCCGGGCCTGGGCGGGGGAGCCGGTCGACTTCATGGCCGAGTTCGCGTACCCGTTGCCGGTGGGGGTGATCTGCGCGTTGCTCGGCGTCCCGGCGGCGGACCGGCCGCTCTTCCGGCGCTGGGCGGCCGACCTGACCGGGGTGCTGGAGCCGGAGATCACCCGGCAGGAGCTGGCCGTCGCCGACCGGGGCGCGACGGAGCTGCGCGACTACTTCACCGCGCTGGTCGAGGCCCGTCGCCGCGCGCCGGCCGACGACCTGACCACCGCCCTGGTGCAGGTGCACGACGCCGACGGCGACCGGCTCTCCGGCGACGAGCTGCTGGCCAACCTCGTGGTGCTGCTGGTGGCCGGCTTCGAGACCACCACCAACCTGCTCGGCAACGGACTGGTGGTGCTGCTGGCGCACCCCCGGGAGGCCGACGCGCTGCGCGGCCGGCCCGACCTCGCCCCCGCGTACGTCGAGGAGCTGTTGCGTCACGACTCGCCGGTGCAGCTCACCTCCCGGGTGAGCAGCGCACCGGTGACCTGCGCTGGCGTCGACATGCCGGCGGGGAGCTGGGTGCTGCTGCTGCTCGGGGCGGCCAACCGGGACCCCCGCCGCTACCCGGAGCCCGCCCGCTTCGACCCCGGGCGGGCGCAGCCCCACCCGCTCTCCTTCGGGGCCGGGCCGCACTACTGCCTCGGCGCCGGCCTGGCCCGGCTGGAGGCCCAGGTCGCCTTCCCGCTGCTGCTGCGCCGGCTGCCAGGGCTCGCCCTGGCCGCCCCGCCGCGGCACCGCACCCGGCTGACCCTGCGCGGGTACGAGCGCCTCCCGGTGACCATCGACACGGAGGCGGCGGCCGCGCGTCCCGGTACGCCGGCCGGCGCGGCCATGGGCACTCCGTAGACTGGTACCGCACCATCCGTCCAGCCGAAGGAGCCACACCGAGTGACCGTCCAGCCCATCCGTCTGTTCGGGGATCCGGTGCTGCGCACGCCGGCCGATCCGGTCGTCGACTTCGACGCCGAGCTGCGTAGGCTCATCGCCGACCTCACCGACACCATGCGGGAGCAGAACGGCGCCGGCCTCGCCGCGCCGCAGCTCGGCGTGGGCCTGCGGGTGTTCACCTTCGACGTGGACGACGTGCTCGGCCACCTGGTCAACCCGGTGCTGGAGTTCCCGGACGCCGAGGAGCAGGACGGCCCGGAGGGCTGCCTCTCCATCCCCGGCCTCTACTTCGACACCAAGCGTCGGCAGAACGTGATCGCCAAGGGGTTCAGCGCCTTCGGTGACCCGGTGCAGATCGTGGGCAGCGGCCTGATGGCGCGCTGCGTCCAGCACGAGACCGACCACCTCGACGGCGTGCTCTTCGTCGACCGGCTGGATCCCGAGGGGCGCAAGGAGGCCATGAAGGCGATCCGCCAGGCCGAGTGGTACGACCAGGCCGCCCCGCCGGTGGTCAAGCTCAGCCCGCACCTGACCAATCCGTTCGGGCTGGGTCGGTGAGCCGCCGGTGCGCCTGATCTTCGCCGGTACGCCGGCCGTCGCCGTCCCCGCCCTGGCCGCCGTGGCCGCCTCCGGGCACGAGCTGCTGGCCGTGGTCACCCGCCCCGACGCCCCGGCCGGGCGCGGTCGTGGCCTGGTCCGCTCGCCCGTCGGCGCCTGGGCCGACGAGCACGGCATCGAGGTGCTCACCCCGGCGAAGCCGCGCGAGCCGGAGTTCCTCGACCGGCTGCGCGAGCTCGCCCCGGACTGCGTGCCCGTGGTCGCGTACGGCGCGCTGGTGCCGCCGGTCGCCCTGGAGATCCCCCGGCACGGCTGGGTCAACCTGCACTTCTCGCTGCTGCCCGCCTGGCGCGGCGCGGCGCCGGTGCAGCACGCCGTGCTGCACGGCGACGAGCTGACCGGCGCCAGCGTCTTCCAGCTGGAGCAGGGGCTGGACACCGGCCCGGTCTACGGCACGCTGACCGACGAGATCCGCCCGACGGACACCTCCGGGGACCTGCTGGAGCGGCTCGCCCACTCCGGCGCGGGCCTGCTGGTGGCCGTCCTCGACGCGATCGGGGCGGGCACCGCCCGGGCCGAGCCGCAGCCGGCCGACGGGGTCTCCCTGGCGCCGAAGCTGACCGTCGAGGACGCCCGGGTGCGCTGGACCGACCCGGCGTTCGCCGTCGACCGGCGGATCCGCGCCTGCACGCCGGCCCCCGGGCCGTGGACGACCTTCCGGGACGACCGGGTCAAGCTCGGCCCGGTGACCCCGGTCGGCAACGGCCCCGAGTTGAAGCCCGGAGAGCTGCTGGTGGAGAAGTCCCGGGTGCTGGCCGGCACCGCGACCGTGCCGGTGCAGCTCGGTGAGGTGCGCGCGGCGGGCAAGAAGGCGATGGCGGCGACCGACTGGGCGCGCGGCGTCCGGGTCGGCGCCGGCGAGGTGCTCGCGTGAGCGCCCCCTCGGACCGTCCCGACAGCTCCCGTGCCGACCGGCCTCGCGACGACCGGCCCGCCGACGGCTCCCGTGGTGACCGGTTCGACCGGTCCGCGCCACGACGCTCCGACGCGCCGCGCGGCGACCGCCCGGCCGGCGGCGGCTTCCGCGGCGACCGGTCGGCCGGCGGCCGACCCGGCTTCGACCGGCGCGGCGGTCGTCCCGCCCGCCCGGCCGTGGACCTGCCCCGACACGTCGCCTACCAGGCGGTCGCGGCGGTGCACCGCGACGACGCGTACGCCAACCTGGTGCTCCCGTCGATCCTGCGGGACGAGGGGCTGACCGGTCGGGACGCCGCCTTCGCCACCGAGCTGACCTACGGCACGCTGCGTCACACCGGCACCCTCGACGCGATCATCACCGACGCCGCCGGCCGGGACGTCGGGCGGATCGACCCGCCGGTGCGCGACGCCCTGCGGCTCGGCGCGTACCAGCTGCTGCACACCCGGGTGCCGGCGCACGCGGCGGTCTCCTCGACCGTGGACCTGGTCCGCTCGGTGGCGCCGGGGGCGACCGGCTTCGCCAACGCGGTGCTGCGCGAGGTCGCCGGCCGGGACGCTGACGCCTGGGTGGCGAAGCTCGCCCCGCCGATGGAGACCGACCCGATCGGGCATCTGGCGCTGGCGTACAGCCATCCGCAGTGGATCGTGCGGGCCTTCTCCGAGGCGCTCGGCGGCGACCTGGGCGAGACCACCCGGCTGCTGATCGAGGACAACGTCCGCCCGCCGGTGCACCTGTGCGCCCGGCCGGGCCGGGCCGATCCGGTGGAGCTGGCCGACGAGGTCGGTGGCGCCCCCGGCGCGTTCTCCCCGTACGCCGTCTACCTCGGCGGCGGCGCTCCCGGTGACCTGCCGGCGCTGGCCGAGGGGCGGGCGCACGTGCAGGACGAGGGTTCGCAGCTGGTCGCCGACGCCCTGGCGGTGGCGCCACTGGACGGCCCGGACGGCCGCTGGCTCGACCTGTGCGCCGGTCCCGGTGGCAAGTCGGGGCTGCTCGGCGCGCTCGCCGCGCAGCGCGGCGCGCGGCTGACCGCCGTGGAGGTCTCCGAGCACCGGGCCCGGCTGGTCGAGCAGGCCACCCGGGGCCTGCCGGTGACCGTGCTGCACACCGACGGCCGGACGGTCGGCGCCGACCCGAAGCTGCCGGAGGGGCACTTCGACCGGGTGCTGGTGGACGCCCCGTGCACCGGGCTGGGCTCGCTGCGCCGCCGGCCCGAGTCGCGCTGGCGCAAGCAGCCCTCGGACCTGCCGCCGCTGACCCGCCTGCAGCGGGAGTTGCTCACCGCGGCGTTGCGGGCGACCCGGCCGGGTGGCCTGGTCGCCTACGTCACCTGCTCTCCGCACACGGTGGAGACGCACGTGACGGTGACCGAGGCGGCCCGGCGCGCCGAGGTGCCGGCGGACTTCGTCGACGCCCGTACGCTGCTGCCGGCCGGTATGCCGGGGCTGGGGGACGGCCCGACCGTGCAGCTCTGGCCGCACCGGCACGGCACGGACGCGATGTTCCTCGCGGTGCTGCGCCGCGGCTGACGGACGCGGGGTCGGGCCGCCGGGCCCGGCCCTGCCGCGTCCGGCGCACGCCGGGCATCGGCGGCCGGGGCTCAGCGGATCGGCAGGCCCTTCGGGCCGACGCCCTTGACTGACCGGGTGAGGGTGCGGTCGGCGACCCAGACGAAGCACTGCACCCCGCGGTTGCCGCTGCGCCACTCCCGCTCCAGCGGATGGTAGAAGATCGATCCGGCCCGGAACCGCAGGTTGCCGTCGTTGGGCACGCCGGTGTACCGCGCCACCAGCGCCGCGCAGCCCCGGTGTACCCGGGTGCCGCCGCGGGCCAGCTCGGACCAGCTCAGCTCGGGGGCCTGCCACACGCCGACGAACTCGGCGTGATGTCTCGCCGCGCAGGACGCCGGGACCATCGCCTCGACGTCGTCGCCCCTGACCTTCGGGTTGAAGCAGCGCAGCCGCAGGTCGGTGTCGCCGGTCAGGGCGCCCCGCAGGGAGCCGGTGCGGGTGCGCGCCCCCGGCTCGTCGATGCTCCTGATCTCGGTCAGGTCGCAGCGGAACCAGCGCGCCCCGCCGGTCCAGGCCGGCGGGGAGGGGAAGACGACGGCGAGGCCGAGCCGCGCGGAGCGCCAGTCGCCGCCGACCGCCCGGCGGATCTCCCGGTCGCACTCGCCGCGGGCGGCCAGCATCCCGGCCGAGCCGACGGGCGGGGGAGCGGCACCCGCGGCGGCGGCGCCGGTCAGGGTGCCGACGTGGAGGGTCTCGGCGCGGTGCGGGCCGGCGCAGTCGACCGGGTTCCAGCCGCCGAGCCAGCCGACGTCCTGCACGCCGGGGTGGCAGGCACCGACGGCGGGGACGAAGCCGGCCGGGGCGGCCAGGGCCGGCCAGTCGTCGGTGAGGTCACCGTCCCCGCCGGCCGGGGTGTCGCAGCCGGTCAGCGCCAGGGCCGCCAGGCCGCTCACGGCCACCGCCCGCCACCACCGCCGCAGCACACCCGACCTCCCGCCGACCGTGACCCCGGACGCGCCGCCCGACGGGCGGCACGGTGCGGGAGCATACGGCACCCGGGGTCAGATGGCGGGTAGTCCCTCGGGGCCGGCGCCGCGCATGGACCGGGTCAGCTTCCGGTCGTCGCTCCACAGAAAACAGCGGATGCCGCGGTCGCCCTCCTCCCACTCCCGCTGTGAGGGCGGATAGAAGATCGACCCGGCCCGGTACGGCAGGTCGCTGTTGTTGGGCACCGCGGCGAAGGCGGCGATCAGCGCCATGCACCGGCGGTGCACCTGCTGGTTGGCCCGGTTGAACTGGGCCCAGGTCATGTCCCGTTCCAGGTAGACGCCGACGAACTCGGCGCGGTGCGGCTCCGAGCAGAGCACCGGCGCCATGTAGTTCAGGTTGTTGCCGATCAGCTTCGGGTCGAAGCAGCGGTGGGTGAGCGGGTTGTCCCCGATCAGCGCGCCGCGCAGGCTGCCGGTGCGGTTCACCGGCCGGGTGTTGTCGATGCTGTCGGTCTCGCTGAGGTCGCAGCGGAACCAGCGGGCGCCGCTGTTCCACGCCGACGTGGAGGGCAGGGAGATGTTCAGGGTGAGCCGGGCGGCGTGCCAGTCGCCGCCGAGCACCTCGCGGGCCCGCTGGTCGCATTCGGAACGGGCGGTGCCCAGCGCGGGGGAGCCCGGCTGGGGCCGGGCCGGGCCGGCGGCGGCGCCCCGGAAGGCGCCGACGTGGATCGCCTCGGCCAGGTGGCTGCGGGCGCAGTCCACGGTCTCGTAGGTGCCGGCCTGCACCACCGCGGTGATCCGGGGCAGGCAGGCGTCCGTGGCGGGCACGAAGAGCTGCGGCACGGGCAGCGCCGGCCAGTCGTCGGTCAGGTCGCCGTCGGCCCTGTGCTGTTGGAGGCAGCCGCTCAGCGCCACCGTCGTCGTGCCGGCCAGCGCCAGCGCCACGAGCCACCGTCGCATCGTCCGCCCTTTCCGGGAATGACGGTCGGTCGCCGCGACCCGCGTGGCCTTGCCCCGCCGCCGGGCGTACGGCACCTGAAACCGTCCCTGATGGAGTGTCGCCGTGTTTCCGTCGAACGGCTAGTCGCCGCTGGCCTTTCGTCCGGTTTACCGTTCCGAGAGGGCCAATTCTGCACCACCGGTCACGCCTGGGTCACAGCGCGTTCCCGGTGGAGCCGCGATGTCCGCGGTGGGTCGCCACGTTCGTACACTGGCCCCGTGACCGTACCGCCGCCGATCGTCGCGCCCAGCATCCTCGCCGCCGATTTCGCCCACCTCGCCGATGAGGTCCGTGCCGTGGAGAACGCCGCGGACTGGCTGCACGTCGACGTGATGGACAACCACTTCGTACCGAACCTGACCATCGGGCTGCCGGTGGTGCAGAGCCTGCGGGCGGTGACCCAGATCCCGTTCGACGTGCATCTCATGATCACCGATCCGCGCCGCTGGGCCCCCGGCTACGCCGACGCGGGCGCCTACAACGTCACCTTCCACGCGGAGGCCTGCGACGATCCGGTGGCCCTGGCCAAGGATCTGCGCTCGGCCGGCGCCAAGGCGGGGCTGGCGATCGACCGGGACACCCCGATCGAGCCGTACCTGGAGCTGCTGCCGAGCTTCGACACCCTGCTGATCATGACGATCAAGGCCGGGTTCGGCGGGCAGCGGTTCATCCCGCAGTTGCTGGACAAGGTCCGCGCCGCCCGCCGGCACGTCGACAGCGGTCACCTGGAGCTGCGGATCGAGGTCGACGGCGGGATCGCCGCCGACACCATCGAGCAGGCCGCGGCGGCCGGCGCCGACGCGTTCGTGGCCGGCACCGCCGTCTACGGCGCGGCCGACCCGGCGGAGGCGGTCCGCCGCCTGCGAGGGCTCGCGGAACGCGCGGTCACCGGGGCCTGAGGTGGACCCGGCCGGCGACCGACCCGACGTCATCCTGGTCGTCGACGACGATGAGGACATCGCCCGCTTCGTCGAGTTCAACCTGCGGTTGCACGGCTTCGAGGTGATCCACGCCGGCGACGGCCAGGAGGCGCTCGAGATGATCGAGCAGCACCGGCCGGACCTGGCCGTGGTGGACCTGATGATGCCGCGGATCGACGGGCTGGAGCTGACCCGCCGGTTGCGCGCCGACCCGATGACCTCCGCCCTGCCGGTGATCATGCTCACCGCCAAGGGGATGACCGTGGACAAGGTGCACGGCCTCAGTGCCGGCGCCGACGACTACCTGGTCAAACCCTTCGACACCGCCGAGCTGGTGGCCCGGGTCAGCTCCACGCTGCGCCGCAACAAGGAGTTCCGCGAGGTCTCCCCGCTGACCGGGCTGCCCGGCAACAGCCGGATCCGCCGGGAGATCAGCGACCGGGTGCGCAGCGGGGTCGACTACGCGGTCGGCTACATCGACATCGACCGGTTCAAGAGCGTCAACGACCGGTACGGCTTCGTCCGTGGCGACGAGTTCATCTCCGCGCTCGCCCGCAGCCTGCACCGGGCGGTGGTCGCGATCGGGCTGCCGCCGGCCTTCCTCGGTCACGTGGGCGGGGACGACTTCGTGATCGTCTGCACCCCGGAGCAGATCCGCCCGCTCACCTCCCGCGCGGTGGTCGACTTCGAGAAGTCCGCCGACACCCTCTACGACCCGACCGACCGGGAGCGCGGCTTCGTCGAGCTCAAGGACCGGCGCGGCAACATCCGCCGGGCCGCTCTGGTCACCCTCTCGATCGGCGTCTCGCTCTCCGACGCCACGAAGCGCTTCACCGACCCGCTCGCCGCCATCGCGGTGGCCTCGGAGATGAAGACGGTCGCCAAGAGCCAACCCGGGTCGTACGTCGCGGTCGACCGGCGCCGCGCCGACGGGGTGTGAGGTACCTCGCGCGGGTGGCGCAACGGCGCCCGGAACGTGTAAGACTTCGCTTGTACCCACCACGCGCTGGCGGGGCTCGGTGAAATTCCGAACCGGCGGTGATCCACGGTCAGACCGTGGTAAGCCCGCGACCCGGACGGCTCAGGCCGCCCGGTGGACCTGGTGAGAATCCGGGGCCGACGGTTGGGAGCGGGAGGTTTTCCGCACCCAGAAAGTCCGGATGGGAGACAGCGCGCGGGACGGGGCGACCCTGCGCGCTTGTCGCTGTCATCCAGCCGTGCGTGGGTTCCCCGGGGCCGGCTGTGCCGTTCCCGGCTCTCGCCGCCGCCTGCCCACTGCTCCTCCCGTCACCGCCACGCGCGTGAACCGGCGAGTGAGAGGGCAAGGTCATGGCCGCGGACCACGTCGACGAGGCGATGCGTCGCGCCATCGTGCTCGCCGCCCGCGGGCTCGGCGCCACCAGCCCCAACCCGGTCGTCGGCTGCGTCCTGCTCGATCCGGACGGCACGGTCGTCGGGGAGGGTTTCCACGCGTACGCGGGCGGACCGCACGCCGAGATCGTCGCGCTGGCCCAGGCCGGAGAGCGCGCCCGCGGCGGCACCGCGGTGGTCACCCTCGAACCCTGCGACCACACCGGCCGCACCGGCCCGTGCAGCCTCGCGCTGATCCAGGCCGGGGTCGCCCACGTGGTGATCGCCGTGCCGGACCCCAACCCGGTCGCCTCCGGCGGGGCCGCCACCCTGCGCGCCGCCGGGATCCAGGTCGAGTTCGGGGTACGCGCCGACGAGGCGGAGGCCGGCAACGTCGCCTGGCTGACCTCGATGCGTCGCGGCTGGCCGTACGTGATCTGGAAGTACGCCGCCACCCTCGACGGCCGGTCGGCGGCGGCCGACGGCACCAGCATGTGGATCACCTCGGAGGCGGCCCGGATCGACGTGCACGCCCTGCGCGGCACGGTCGACGCGGTGATCGCCGGGGTGGGCACCGTGCTGGCCGACGACCCCCGGCTCACCGCCCGTAACCTGCGCGACGGCAGCCTCGCCATCCGGCAGCCGCTGCGGGTGGTGGTGGACAGCTCCGGGCGTACCCCGGTCGGGGCCCGGGTCCGCGACGGCGCCGCCCGCACCTGGATCGCCACCGCGGCGGAGGTCGGGGCCGGCCCGGACGGCCGGGTCGACCTGCCGGCGCTCCTGGCCGAGCTGCACCGCCGCGGGGTACGGGCCGCGCTGCTGGAGGGCGGCCCCCGGCTGGCCGGCGCGTTCCTCGCCGCCGGGCTGGTCGACAAGGTGGTCGGCTACGTCGCGCCGAAGCTGCTCGGCGCCGGCCCGACCGCGCTGCTCGACGCCGGCGTGACGACCATCGCCGACGCCATCGAATTGCAACTCACCGATGTTACGCAGGTCGGTCCCGACCTGCGGATCACCGCGCTGCCCCGGAAGAGGGAGGCCTGACATGTTCACCGGCATCGTCGAGGAGTTGGGCGAGATCGTCCGGATCGCCGACACCGGGGGTGACTCCGCGCTGGTCGCGATCCGCGGCCCGCTGGTCACCTCCGACGCCCGGCACGGCGACTCCATCTCCGTCAACGGGGTCTGTCTCACCGTGGTCGACGTCGACGGCGGGGTCTTCACCGCCGACGTGATGGGGGAGACGCTGCGCCGCTCGGCGCTCGGCGCGCTGCGCCCGGGCGACGCGGTCAACCTGGAGCGGGCCGCCGCGCTGGGCAGCCGCCTCGGCGGCCACCTGGTGCAGGGGCACGTCGACGGGGTCGGCGAGATCGTCGGGCGGGAGCCCGCCGAGCAGTGGGAGACGGTCCGCTTCCGGCTCCCCGCCGCCCTGGCCCGGTACGTGGTGGAGAAGGGCTCCATCACCATCGACGGCGTCTCGCTGACCGTGGCGGCGGTCGGCGACGACTGGTTCGCCGTCGGGCTGATCCCCACCACCCTGAAGCTGACCACGCTCGGCGCCAAGGGCGTCGGCGACCCGGTCAACCTGGAGGTCGACGTGCTGGCCAAGTACGTGGAGCGGCTGCTCGGCGACCGTCTCGCCGGCGGCGCCGGGCTCGCGGGCGGTGAGCGCTGATGGGCCCGCTCGGCTGGCTGCTCGAGGCCCAGGTCCAGATCGCCGGCTCGCCGGTGCTGGTCCGGGAGATCGTCGGCAACGTCTTCGGCCTGGCCTCCGCGCTGCTCGGCCTGCGCCGGCTGGTCTGGGCCTGGCCGGTCGGCATGATCGGCAACGCGCTGCTGTTCACCGTCTTCCTCGGCGGCGTCTTCCTCACCCCGCAGGCGCACGACCTCTACGGCCAGGCCGGCCGCCAGGTCTTCTTCTTCGCGGTCAGCGTGTACGGCTGGTGGCGCTGGTCGCGCAACCGCCGGGCGGGCGCGGACGGCGAGGGGGCCGCGGTGACGCCGCGCTGGGCCACCGGCCGGGAACGGCTCGGCCTGCTGCTGGCCGCGGTGCTCGGCACCGCCGCCGCGTACCCCGTGCTCGCCGCGCTCGGCTCGTGGGGTCCGCTGCCGGACGCCTGGATCCTCACCGGCAGCCTGCTCGCCACCTACGGGATGGCCCGCGGCTGGGTGGAGTTCTGGCTCATCTGGATCGCCGTCGACGCCGTCGGCGTGCCGCTGCTGCTGCGCGGCGGGTTCTACCCGTCGGCCGCCATGTACCTGCTCTACGGGGCCTTCTGCGTCTGGGGGATGGTCGCCTGGTGGCGCAGCTCGCGGGCCCCCCGGCCGGCGTCCCGGCCGGTTCCGTCCACCTACTCGGAGGTCGTCGCATGACCACGTTCGCCAGCATCGAGGACGCGGTGGCCGACATCGCCGCCGGCCGGCCCGTCGTCGTGGTCGACGACGAGGACCGGGAGAACGAGGGAGACCTGATCTTCGCGGCCGAACTGGCCACCCCGGAGCTGGTCGCGTTCATGGTCCGCTACACCTCCGGCTACATCTGCGCGCCGCTCACCGAGAGCGAGTGCGACCGGCTGGACCTGCCGCCGATGCACCACACCAACCAGGACCGGCGCGGCACCGCCTACGCGGTGACCGTGGACGCCCGGGAGGGGATCAGCACCGGCATCTCCGCCGCCGACCGGGCGCACACCATCCGACTGCTCGCCGACCCGTCCACCGGCCCGACCGACCTGGCCCGCCCCGGCCACGTGGTGCCGCTGCGCGCCCGCGCCGGTGGGGTGCTGCGTCGGCCCGGGCACACCGAGGCGGCCATCGACCTGACCCGGATGGCCGGGCTGCGCCCGGCCGGCGTGCTCTGCGAGATGGTCAACGACGACGGCACCATGATGCGCCTGCCGGACCTGGAGAAGTTCTGCGCGGAGCACTCGCTGACCCTGATCACCATCGCCGACCTGGTGGCGTACCGGCGGCGGCACGAGAAGCAGGTCGAGCAGGTCGCCGACGCCCGGATGCCCACCCCGTACGGGGTGTTCCGGGCGCTGGGCTACCGCGCCGAGCACGACACGGCCGAGCACGTCGCGATGGTCTACGGCGAGATCGGCGACGGGCGGGACGTGCTGGTGCGGGTGCACTCGGAGTGCCTGACCGGGGACGTCTTCGGCTCGCTGCGCTGCGACTGCGGCCCGCAGTTGCAGGCCTCCCTGGCCCGGGTGGCCCGCGAGGGGCGGGGGGTGGTGCTCTACGTGCGCGGCCACGAGGGTCGCGGCATCGGGCTGCTGCACAAGCTCCAGGCGTACCAGCTCCAGGACCAGGGGCGGGACACCGTGGACGCGAACCTCGACCTGGGGCTGCCCGCCGACGCCCGGGACTACGGCACCGGCGCGCAGATCCTCTACGACCTGGGGGTGCGGTCGATGCGGCTGCTGACCAACAACCCGGCCAAGCGGGCCGGGCTGGAGGGGTACGGGCTGACCATCACCGGCCGCGAGGGGCTGCCGGTCCGGCCGCACCCGGAGAACGTGCGTTACCTGCGTACCAAGCGGGACCGGATGGGTCACCTGCTGGACGAGTTGGACGAGGTGACCGAGGCCCCGATGGGCCGGCCGGTCGCCGGTGGTGAGATCGACGAGATCGGAGCGTAGCGATGGCGGGATTCGGTGAACCCGGGGTGACCACGGTGGACGCCGCCGGGCTGACCGTCGGGGTGGTGGCGGCGCGCTGGCACGCCGACCTGACCGACCACATGCTCGACCGGGCGGTGGCGGCGGCGGAGGCGTGCGGCGCGCGGGCGGTCGTCGCCCGGGTGGCCGGTTCGGTGGAGCTGCCGGTGGTGGCCCAGGCGCTGGCCCGCCGCTGCGACGTGGTGGTCGCCCTCGGGGTGGTGGTCCGCGGCGCGACCGCGCACTTCGACTACGTCTGCCGGTCGGTGACCGACGGCCTCACCCGGGTGGCGCTGGACGAGGGGAAGCCGGTGGCCCACGGGGTGCTCACCGTGGAGAACATCGAGCAGGCCCGGGACCGGGCCGGGCTGCCCGGCTCGGCGGAGGACAAGGGCTGGGCGGCGACCGTCGCCGCCCTCGACGCGGCGCTGGCCATCCGGGACGCGGTCGCGGCGAACGGCCACCGGGTCGGCTTCGGCCGCTGACCCCGACCGGTCGTCGACCGGCCTCATTCACGGCGTGTCGCGCTGTCCCCCGTCGGGGACACCGCGACACGCCGTAAATGTGTGGGTGGGGCTCGACCTTCCGGTGGGAAACGCCGACACGGCCGGACCCGGAGCGCGCGTCGCCGCACGGTGACTGGAAGAATCGCCTCCCGTGAAGACGTTCGAGGAGTTGTTCGCCGAGCTGCAGGCCAAGGCCGCCGCCGGCACCCCGGGCTCGGGCACGGTCGCCGCCCTGGACAAGGGTGTGCACTTCATCGGCAAGAAGGTCGTCGAGGAGGCGGCCGAGTCGTGGATGGCCGCCGAGCACGAGGGGCCGGAGCGGACCGCCGAGGAGATCTCCCAGCTGCTCTACCAGGTCCAGGTGCTGATGCTCGCCAGCGGTCTCGAGCTCAAGGACGTCTACCGACATCTCTGAGTGCGCCCCGTCGTTGATCACCTGATCGAAGGAGCACTCCCGTCATGCTGCGTGTCGCCGTACCGAACAAGGGCGCCCTGGCCGAGAAGGCCGCCGAGATGCTGCGCGAGGCGGGCTACCGCCAGCGCAGCGACCCGAAGGACCTGGTCTGCCGGGACGAGTCCAACGACATCGAGTTCTTCTACCTGCGCCCCAAGGACATCGCCACCTACGTCGGCTCCGGCGACCTCGACGTCGGGATCACCGGCCGGGACCTGCTGATCGACTCCGGCGCGCCGGCGGAGGAGGTGATGGACCTGGCCTTCGGCCGGGCCACCTTCCGCTTCGCCGCCCGCCCCGACGACGTCCACTCGGTGCAGGAGCTGGGCGGGCACCGGATCGCCACCGCGTACCCGGGGCTGGTCGAGCGGTACCTCGGCGACGTGGGCGTCAAGGCCGACGTGATCCGCCTGGACGGCGCGGTGGAGAACGCCATTCGGCTCGGCGTCGCCGACGTCGTCGCCGACGTGGTGGAGACCGGCGCCACCCTGCGCCAGGCCGGCCTGGTCGTCTTCGGCGACCCGCTGCTGCGCTCGTCGGCGGTGCTGGTCCGGCGCACCGGGGCCCCGAACCACCCGCAGGCCGAGCAGTTGGTGCGCCGGCTGCACGGGGTGCTGGTCGCCCGCCGCTACGTGATGCTCGCCTACGACGTGCCGGCCGGCCTGTTGGACCGGGCCAGCTCGCTGACCCCGGGCATCGAGTCGCCGACCGTCTCCCCGCTGCACCGGGAGGGTTGGGTCGCCGTCCAGGCGATGGTGCTCAGCGAGGACGTGCACCGGATCATGGACGAGCTGTACGACCTCGGCGCCCGCGCCATCCTGGTCACCAACATCCACGCCTGCCGGCTGTGAGACCGCCGCCGTCCGGGGTGGCCCTGGCCCTGGTCGCCCTGGGCGGGGTGGCCGGGGCCGCGCAGGGCGTGGTCAACGCCGAGCTGGGCGAGCGGGTCGGCAACGCCACCCTCGGCGCGGTGGTCAACAACCTCGGCGGGGTCCTGCTGGTCCTGGTGGGGCTGGCGCTGCCGTCCATGCGGGCCGGCCTGGTGGCGCTGCGCCGGGCCCGGCCCCCGTGGTGGTCGTACCTCGGTGGGTTGGGCGGCGCGGCCATTGTGCTGCTCGGCGCCTACGTCGTGCCGGTGCTCGGGGTGGCGCTCTTCACGATCGCCCAGGTCGCCGGGGGCAGCGTCGGCGGGTTGGCGGTGGACCGGGCCGGGCTCGCCCCGGTCGGCCGGCTGCCGCTGACCGGTCCGCGGCTGGCCGGCGCGCTGCTCGGGGTGGTGGCGGTCGCCCTGGCCCAGGCCGGCCAGCCCCTGGGCGACCTGGCCGTCGGTCTGGTGCTGCTCGCCGTCCTCGGCGGCGTCGCCGTCGCGCTCCAGTCCGCCCTCAACGGCCGGATCTCCGCGGCTGGCTCGCCCGCCGCCGGGGTGGCGGTCAACTTCGCCACCGCCACCCCGGTCGTGCTGCTCGTCGCCGCGCTGGCGGGTGCGTTCAGCGGACCGGGGACGACCTGGCCGGACGACTGGTACCTCTACGTCGGGGGACTGCTCGGCGTCGGCATCGTGGCCAGCCTGGTGATCGGCGTCCGCGCGGTCGGGGTGCTGCGGACCGGCCTGGCGCTGGTCGCCGGTCAGCTCGGCGGTGGGCTGCTGCTGGACCTGCTGCCCGGCGGCCCGGGGCTGCGCTGGCCGGTGCTGGCCGGCGCGGTGCTCACGCTGGTCGCGGCGGTGGTGGCGGGTCGGGGTGCGCCCGGCGCCCGGACCGCGCCGGCGCCGGTCGAGCCCGCCGAACGGCCGGCCGCGCTGCGCCGGTGACCGCCTTCCGCGCCCGGCCGCCGGCAGGCCGACGACGTGGCCCGGGGTCGGGTCGTCGGCGGGCCGACGAGGTGGCGGGGGTGCCGGCCGGCGGACGCGGGCCCGTGTGGCGGCGGAACGCCGGCCCGCAGCGGGTGGCAGACTGGTGGGGTGAGCGACACCGAGCTGATCCGCCTCAAGCCCCGCCGCGTGCGGGTGGTCTGCTGGGCCTCGGCCGCCGCGCTGCTGGTGGTCTTCAGCCTGGTCGCCACCTCGTTGACCGGCCCGACCGGTAACGGCTACGGCAGCTTCCAGCGCGGCGACCAGCTCGCCATGATCGGCCTCGGTGTGCTCGGCGCGCTGGGCATCCTGCTCTTCACCCGCCCGCGGGTGGAGGCGGACGCCCGGGGTGTGCGGGTACGCAACGTGGTCGGCTCCTACGAGCTGCCCTGGGAGGTCGTCCGCGGGGTGCGCTTCGACCGGGGCGCCCCCTGGGCCAGCCTGGAGCTGCACGACGACGACCTGCTGCCGATGGTCGCCCTGCAGGCCGCCGACAAGGAGATCGCGGTCGAGGGGGTCCGCGCGCTGCGTCGGCTGCACCAGGCGCACCTGGCGGCGCTCGCCGGCGACTCGACCCCCCGCTGAGCTGCGAGCCCGGTTTGGGGCTGACCGCGGTGAGGGTGTAGTGTTGCCGAGTCGACCAGACTGCCCCCGTTCCGACGTGCGGGCGGTCTCGAAGCGGAGCGCCTGCTCCCACCCGAGTTGCCCCTGACGGCGGCCGGGTCCGGTCACCGGTTCCGGGGACATCCCGGTTCCGGATGCGCGATCATGTGATCGTGCCGACCGGTCGAGCGGGCCCTGGCATGCGCCGGGGCCTTCTGCTTTCCGGGCGGCTCCCACCCGGGAGCCCACGGGGTCGCCGCACGCAGGAGAACCGACTCGAGGAGGCCCCATCAGCGTCGAACCACGCGTGAACGAGCAGATCCGGGCACGTGAGGTCCGACTGGTCGGCCCTGAGGGTGAGCAGGTGGGCATCGTCCCGCTGGAGCGCGCCCTGCAGCTGGCCGCGGACGTCGACCTGGACCTGGTCGAGGTTGCGCCGATGGCGCGCCCGCCGGTGTGCAAGCTCATGGACTTCGGCAAGTTCAAGTACGAGAGCGCACTCAAGGCGCGCGAAGCGCGGCGTAACCAGCAGCAGACCGTCATCAAGGAGATGAAGCTCCGGCCGAAGATCGACCCGCACGACTACGAGACCAAGAAGGGTCACGTGGTGCGGTTCCTCAAGGCCGGCGACAAGGTCAAGGTGACGATCATGTTCCGCGGTCGCGAGCAGAGCCGCCCGGAGCTGGGTTACCGGCTCCTGCGTCGGCTCGAGTCCGAGATCACGGAGCTGGGATACGTCGAGGCCGCACCGAAGCAGGACGGCCGAAACATGATCATGGTTCTCGCTCCGCACCGGGCCGTCAAGGCCTCCGCGGTCGCCGCGACGGCGTCCCGCGGTGCTCCCCGGGACCGGGCCGCGGAGGAGTCCGCCGCCCCGGCAGCTGGCGAGACCCCGGCGGCCGGCGAGACCGCAGCAGCCGGTGAGACCGGCACGACCGCCGACACCAGCGGTCAGTAACAGGGGAGAGACGTTCCACATGCCGAAGATGAAGAGCCACACGGGTATGGGCAAGCGGGTCAAGGTGACCGGCAAGGGCAAGATCGTTGCCCAGCAGGCCGGCCTTCGCCACAACCTGGAGAAGAAGCCCTCCCGGCAGACCCGGCGGCTGACCGGCACGATCGAGCTGGCCAAGGTCGACGTCAAGCGCATCAAGAAGCTGCTCGGCCGCTGACGCGCGCCACCTGAACCGAAGAAGGAGTTGAGATGGCACGCGTCAAGCGGGCTGTGAACGCCCAGAAGAAGCGTCGTACCCTGCTGGAGACCGCGAGCGGTTACCGCGGTCAGCGCTCCCGGCTGTACCGCAAGGCCAAGGAGCAGGTGCTGCACTCGATGCAGTACGCCTACCGGGACCGTCGCGACCGCAAGGGCGACTTCCGGCAGCTCTGGATCCAGCGCATCAACGCTGGCGCCCGGGCCAACGGCATGACCTACAACCGGCTGATCCAGGGCCTGCGCCTGGCCGGCATCGAGGTCGACCGCAAGATCCTGGCCGACCTGGCCGTCAACGACGCCGCGGCGTTCGCCGCGATCGTCGAGCTGGCCCGCGCCGCCGTGGCGGCCGAGGGCACCGGTGGCGCCGCGGCTCAGGCCGCCTGATCCACCCGCAGCAGATCGAGGCGTCTCCCATGCAGTCACCATCGCGCGGGAGGCGCCTCGACGCTGTCTCCGGCCCGTTCACCCCGCGTACCCCGCGGGTCGTCGCCGCCCGCCGGCTCCAGCGCCGCCGGGACCGCGACGCCGCCGGCCGGTTCCTGGCCGAGGGACCGCAGGCCGTCCGGGAGGCCCTGGCCCGCCCCGACACGGTCACCGAACTCTTCGGTACGCCGGCCGCCCTCGACCGGTACGCCGACCTCGCGGCCGAGGCCGCCCGGGCCGACGTGCCCGTCTCCGAGGTGACCGACGAGGGGCTCGCCGCGCTCGCCGAGACCGTCGCCCCGCAGGGCCTGGTCGCGGTCTGCCGGCACCTCGACGTACCCCTGGACGCGGCCCTGGCCCGGGAGCCCCGGCTGGTCGCGGTGCTCGCCGGGATCCGCGACCCGGGCAACGCCGGCACGGTGCTGCGCACCGCCGACGCGGCGGGCGCGGGCGCGGTGGTCTTCGCCGGCGACGCGGTCGACCCCTACAACGGCAAGTGCGTGCGCTCCTCCGCCGGCAGCCTCTTCCACGTCGACGTGGTCCGCGCCCCGGACCCCCGCGCGGTGGTCGACGCGCTCCGCGCGGCCGGCCTCTCCGTCTTCGCGACCACCGGGTACGGCGACAGCGACCTCGACGATCTCATCGACTACGGGCGGCTCGCCGCCCCCACCGCCTGGCTCTTCGGCTCCGAGGCGCACGGGCTGCCGGAGGAGTTGACCGCCGCCGCCGACGCCCGGGTCCGGGTGCCGCTGCACGGGCGCGCGGAGAGCCTCAACCTGGCTGCGGCCGCCGCGGTCTGCCTGTACGCTTCAGCCAGAGCACTGCGCTGACCTTCGTCGCGCACCCGCGCCAGACAGGGGAGTCGTCCCGATGATGAACGCGCCACGGCGTTCGTTTAGCCAGCCCGCCGGTGTCGGCGGGCGGCGGGCCTGACCCTTCCTCCTGCGCAACTCCCACCGGCGGGCAGCGGCACAGCCGCGCGTCCGTAGACTCGCCTAGCCGCCCGTGAGGGCCGGCGCCGCCGTGAGGGAGTGCCCGTACGCCATGAGCTACCGCAACGATCCGTACGACCCGAAGCAGGTCGCCCTGCTGGACCCGGCCGCCCTGGCCGAGGCCGTGGCCGACGCCGAGAAGGCGTTCGCCGGGGCCGCCGATCCCGACGCGCTGACCGCGCTGCGTCCCGCGCACCTGGGTGACCGGGCGCCGGTCTCCCTCGCGCGCCGGGAGATCGGCGCGCTGCCGCCGGCCGCGAAGTCCGACGCGGGCAAGCGGGTCAACGAGGCCCGCCGGTCGATCGAATCCGCGTACGCCGCCCGCCAGGAGGTCCTGGAGCGGGAGCAGGCCGCCCGGGTGCTGGTCGAGGAGCGGGTCGACGTGACCCTGCCGTACGACCGCCGTCCCCGGGGCGCCCGCCACCCGCTGGCCACCCTGATGGAGCAGATCAGCGACCTCTTCGTCGGGATGGGCTACGAGGTGGCCGAGGGCCCCGAGGTCGAGCTGGAGTGGACCAACTTCGACGCGCTGAACATCCCCGCCGACCATCCGGCGCGCGGGCTGATGGACACCTTCCACATCGCACCCGCCGACGGCTCCGGCCTGGTCCTGCGCACCCACACCTCCACCGTGCAGGCGCGCACCATGCTCAGCCGCAAGCCGCCGATCTACGTGATCTGCCCGGGGCGGGTCTACCGCACCGACGAGGTGGACGCCACCCACAGCCCGGTGTTCCACCAGGCCGAGGGGCTGGTGGTCGACAAGGGCATCACGATGGCGCACCTGCGCGGCACCCTGGACCACTTCGCCCGGGCGATCTTCGGGCCGGAGGCGAAGACCCGGTGGCGGCCGCACTACTTCCCCTTCACCGAGCCGTCGGCCGAGTTCGACGTCTGGTTCCCGGAGCACCGGGACGGGCCGCGATGGGTCGAGTGGGGCGGTTGCGGCATGGTGAACCCGCGGGTGCTGCGCGCCTGCGGGATCGACCCGGAGGTCTACTCCGGATTCGCCTTCGGCATGGGCATCGACCGGACCCTGATGGTCCGGCACGGGGCCGGTGACATCCGGGACCTGTTCGAGGGCGACGTGCGGTTCACCCGCGCGCTCGGCACCGGGGCGGCGTAGGCGATGCGGGTACGAGTCATGGAGACGGTGGTCTGAGTCATGCGAGTTTCTGTCAGTTGGCTGCGGGAGTACGTCGACCTCCCGGCCGACCTGCCCACCGAGGACCTGGAGCAGTCCCTGGTCGACCTCGGCATCGAGGTCGAGTCGATGGTGGACCTGCGGCGGACCGTCACCGGTCAGCTGGTGGTCGGTGAGGTCCGCGAGATCGAGGAGCTCACCGGCTTCAAGAAGCCGATCCGCTACTGCCTGGTCGACGTCGGCGCCGCCAACGGCACCGGCGAGCCGCAGCAGATCGTCTGCGGGGCGCGCAACTTCGCCCCCGGCGACAAGGTCGTGGTGATCCTCCCCGGCGGCGTGCTCCCGGGGAACTTCACCATCGGCGCGCGCAAGACGTACGGGCGCATGTCCGCGGGCATGATCTGCTCGGCGAAGGAGCTGGGCCTCGGCGACGACCACTCCGGCATCATCGTGCTGCCGGCCGACAGCCCGGCCAAGCCGGGCGACGACGCGCGCCCCGTGGTCGGGCTCGACGACGTCGTGGCCGAGCTGGAGATCACCCCGGACCGGGGGTACGCGTCGAGCGTGCGCGGCATCGCCCGCGAGCTGGCGCACGCCCTCGGCCTGTCGTTCCGCGACCCGGGCCTGGCGCCCGCCCCGGCCGGCACCGACGCGCCGGCGTACCCGGTCGAGGTGCGCGACACTGTCGGCTGTGACCGGTACGCGGCCCGGATGGTCCGCGGCGTCGATCCCACCGCGCGGACCCCCGGCTGGATGGCGCAGCGGCTCACCGTGGCCGGCATCCGCAGCATCTCGCTGCCGGTCGACATCACCAACTACGTGATGCTCGAACTGGGCCAGCCGATGCACGCCTTCGACGCCGCCCGGATCACCGGCCCGCTGGTGGTCCGCCGCGCCGAGGCGGGGGAGAAGCTGACCACCCTGGACGGTGTCGCCCGCACGCTCACCGCCGAGGACATGGTCATCTGCGACGACACCGGGCCGATCTCGCTGGCCGCGGTGATGGGCGGCGAGACGAGCGAGGTCGTCGCCGGCACCACCGACGTGCTCTTCGAGGCCGCGCACTGGGACCCGGTGATGGTGGGCCGGACCGCCCGGCGGCACAAGCTGTTCAGCGAGGCGGCGAAGCGGTGGGAGCGGGGTGTCGACCCGGCGCTGCCGCTGGTCGCCCTGGAACGTGCTGTCGGCCTGCTCATCGAGCACGGCGGCGGCGTGGCCGGCGACGAGATCCTCGACATCGACCACGTGCGGCCGATGCGGCCGGTCGTCCTCCCGGTCGACCTGCCGTCGCGGCGGATCGGGGTCGACTACCCGGCGCAGCGGGTGGT
Source organism: Micromonospora psammae (assembly GCF_036902725.1). Taxonomy (NCBI): domain Bacteria; kingdom Bacillati; phylum Actinomycetota; class Actinomycetes; order Micromonosporales; family Micromonosporaceae; genus Micromonospora; species Micromonospora psammae. The sequence continues at coordinate 69,748 of NZ_JBAKHM010000027.1, forward strand.
CGACCTGCTGGAGCAGGTCGGCTGCACCGTCGTGCGGGGCGCCGACCGGCTGGGCGAGGACCCGGGCGAGGTGGGTGTCGCCGCGGGCACCGGTGACGTGCTCACCGTGACCCCGCCGACCTGGCGGCCCGACCTGACCGACCCGGCCGACCTGGTCGAGGAGGTGGTCCGCCTCGACGGGTACGACCGGGTGCCGTCGGTGCTGCCGACCGCGCCGGCCGGCCGCGGCCTGACCGCCGCGCAGCGCCGCCGCCGCGCGGTGGCCCGGGCGCTGGCCGAGCGGGGCTACGTGGAGGTGCTCGCGCACCCGTTCGCCGCGCCGGAGCTCGCCGACCAGCTCGGCCTGCCCGCCGACGACCCGCGGCGGTCGGCGGTGCGGCTGGCCAACCCGCTGTCGGAGGAGGAGCCGCTGCTGCGCACCACGCTGCTCGGCCCGCTGCTCGGCATCCTGAAGCGCAACCTCGGCCGTGGTCACCGCGACCTCGCGCTCTTCGAGGTCGGGGCGGTCTTCCACCCGCGTCCCGGCGTCGGCAGCCCGCCGGCGATGGGCGTGGACCGGCGTCCCACCGACGCCGAGTTCGCCGCCGCCGACGCGGTGGTGCCCGACCAGCCCCGGCACGTCGCGGTCGTGCTGGCCGGCGACATCGAGCCGGCCGGCTGGTGGGGCGCCGGCCGGGCGGCCGGCTGGGCGGACGCCGTGGAGGCCGGCCGGGACGTGCTGGCCGCCGCCGACCTTCCGGCCGACCGGATCGAGGTCCGCGCCGCCGAGTACGCGCCCTGGCACCCGGGCCGCTGCGCCGCGCTGCTGGTCGACGGCGTCGTCGTCGGTCACGCCGGCGAGCTGCACCCGTCGGTCGTGGCGGGGCTGGAGCTGCCGCGGCGGACCTGCGCGATGGAGCTGAACCTGGACGCGCTGGCGGCCGCGCCGGTGGCGCCCGCGCCGACCGTCTCCGGCTTCCCGCCGGCGCTGATCGACGTGGCGCTGGTGCTGGACGCCTCGGTGCCGGCGGAGCAGGTGCAGCAGGCCCTCGTGGACGGCGCCGGGGACCTGCTGGAGGGGGTCCGGCTCTTCGACGTGTACGCCTCGGAGCAGCTCGGCGCGGGACGCCGGTCGCTGGCGTACAAGCTCACCTTCCGGGCGCCGGACCGCACCCTGACGGTGGAGGAGGCGGTGGCCGCCCGGGACGCCGCGGTCGCGGTGGTCACGGAGCGCTTCGGCGCCACCCTGCGGGGCGCCTGACCGGCGGGGGGACGGGCCCCTTCCCGACGCCTCGGGCGCGGGGGAGGGGCCCGTCCCGACCTCCCGGTCGGTCGCCGGGTCACCGCCGCCGGGGAGGCTCGTCCCGACTCCTCGTCGCGCCAGCGTGAGCGGGTGGCGACGGGCGGTGACGCATCGGCCGAAAGGCCACCGGCGACGACTCGTTCGGCTACCCACGGGTCACATGGGAGGGGTTAGCCTGCTTGGACTCCGGCTACCGCCCGGATCGCCCCACCCCGCCACCCCCCACGGGAGTTCAGTCATGTCCGAGGAAACGGGCCGCCCGCCCATCTCCGTCGACGTCTGCATCGTCGGCGGCTGCGGTCGGGTGGGCCTGCCGCTGGGCATCGCCTTCGCCTCCCGCGGCCTCTCCGTCGTCCTGTACGACATCAACGCCGACGCCGTCGCCACGGTCAACGCCGGCACGCTGCCCTTCGCCGAGCCGGGCGCGGCCGAGGTGCTGGCCGAGGCGGTCGCCGCCGGCCGGCTGCGGGCCACCACCGACCCGGTCGCGGTGGGCGCCTCCGAGCACCTGGTGGTGGTGGTCGGCACCCCGGTCGACGAGCACCTCAACCCGGATCTGGGCGCGGTGCCGCGGGCCCTGGAGCGCTGTGCCGAGCATCTGCGCGACGGGCAGCTGGTGGTGCTGCGCAGCACCGTCTACCCGGGGGTGACGGCGCTGACCGAGAAGCTCCTCGCCGGCAAGGGCATCCGCGCGGACGTGGCGTTCTGCCCGGAGCGCATCGCCGAGGGCCGGGCGATGACGGAGCTGTTCACCCTGCCGCAGATCGTCGCCGCGCGGACGCCGCACGCGCTGGCCCGGGCGGAGAAGCTGTTCCGGCACCTCACCGAGCAGATCGTCCCGCTAGAGCCGGAGGAGGCGGAGCTGGCGAAGCTGTTCACCAACACCTGGCGCTACATCAAGTTCGCCACCGCCAACCAGTTCTGGATGATGGCCAACGACTTCGGGCTGGACTTCGCCCGGATCCGGCACGCGGTGGCCCACGACTACCCGCGGGCGGCGGACCTGCCGATGCCCGGTTTCGCCGCCGGGCCGTGCCTGTTCAAGGACACCATGCAGCTGGCCGCGTTCAACCGGAACAACTTCGTGCTCGGCCACTCCGCGATGCTGATCAACGAGGGGCTGCCGCTGTACCTGGTGTCCCGGCTGGAGGACCGGTTCGACCTGTCCGAGCTGACCGTGGGGATCCTCGGGATGGCCTTCAAGGGCGGCTCGGACGACCCGCGGGAGAGCCTGGCGTACAAGCTGCGCAAGATCCTGGCGTTGAAGACCCGGGAGACCCTCTGCACGGACCCGTACGTCGCCGACGAGCGCCTGGTCGGCCTGGACGAGGTGCTGCGCCGCGCCGATCTCCTGGTCATCGCCGCCCCGCACGAGCAGTACGCCCGCCTCGACACCGACAAACCGGTGATCGACATGTGGGGCCTGACCGGGACGGGGGTCCGGGTGTGAAGCCCCGGGTCTCGGTGATCGTGCCGGTCTACAACGAGGGCGAGGCGATCCTGCGCTGCCTGGAGCGGATGCTGCGGGAGATGCTGCTTCCGGCCGAGGTGCTGATCGTGCACGACATGCCGGAGGACACCACCGTCCCGTACGTGGAGCGGATCGCCCGGGTCGACCCGCGGGTGCGGGCGGTGCTCAACACGTACGGCCGGGGCCCGGCGAACGCGATCCGGTTCGGCATCGACGCCGCGCTCGCCCCGGTCGTGGTGGTGACGATGGCCGACGGCTGCGACGACCCGCGCCAGATCGACGAGCTGGCCCGGCTGGTGGACCGGGGCGTGGTGGTCGCCGCGGCCTCCCGCTACATGCCCGGCGGTCAGCAGGTGGGTGGCCCCCGGCTGAAGCGGATGATGTCGCGTTGGGCCGGGCGCAGCCTCTACACCCTGGCCCGGGTCGGCACCCGGGACGCCACGAACAGCTTCAAGGCGTACGACACGGCCTTCGTGCGGGAGGTCGGGATCGAGTCGCGCACCGGCTTCGAGATCGGGCTGGAGCTGACCGCGAAGGCGACCCGGCTGCGCCTGCCGGTCGCCGAGATCCCCACCATCTGGCTGGACCGGCCGCTGGGGGAGTCCCACTTCGACCTGGGCCGGTTCCTCCCCGGCTACCTGCGGTGGTACTTCTTCGCCTACGGTCGACGGCTGAGCCGGGAGAAGCTCGCCGCCCGCGGCGCCGCGGTGGCCGTGCCGGCCCCGCGTCACCCGCAGGGCGACAGCACCGAGTACGAGAAGACCGTTTAGGAGCGCACGTGGCGAAGGTCCTGGTAACTGGTTCGGCCGGCTTCATCGGCGGTTACCTGGTGCAGGAGTTGCTGGACCGGGGCCACGAGGTGGTCGGGATCGACAACTTCTCGAAGTACGGCCCGGTCACCCACAGCTACGACGACCACCCGCGGTTCCACTTCACCGAGGGCGACGCCCGCGACGTCGACCTGCTCACCGAGCTGCTGGACGGCTGCGACCACCTGGTCGCCGGCGCGGCGATGATCGGCGGCATCTCCTACTTCCACGCCTACGCCTACGACCTGCTCGCCACCAACGAGCGGATCATGGCGGCGACCTGCGACGCGGCGATCCGCGCCCACCGCGAGGGCAGCCTGGCGAAGGTCACCTACCTCTCCTCCTCGATGGTCTTCGAGTCCACCGAGCACTGGCCCAGCAAGGAGGGCGACGAGCGGCGCATCCCGCCGCCGCTGTCGTCGTACGGCTTCCAGAAGCTGGCCGTGGAGTACTACGCCCGGGCGGCCTGGGAGCAGTACCAGCTCCCGTACACGATCGTCCGGCCGTTCAACTGCGTCGGGGTGGGGGAGGGGCGGGCGCTCGGCCAGGCCGAGGTGCTCTCCGGCAACGTCAAGCTGGCCATGTCGCACGTGGTGCCCGACCTGGTGCAGAAGATCGTCAAGGGGCAGGACCCGCTGCACATCCTCGGCGAGGGCCACCAGGTGCGGCACTACACCTACGGTGGGGACCTGGCCCGGGGCATCGCGACCGCGGTGGAGCACCCGGCGGCCCGCAACGAGGACTTCAACCTCTCCACCGCCGAGTCGACCAGCGTGCTGGAGCTGGCCGAGCTGATCTGGCACAAGATCAAGGGCCCGGACGTGCCGTTCCGGCACGTCTCCGACGAGCCCTTCCGGTACGACGTGCAGAAGCGGGTGCCGGACGTGACGAAGGCCCGCGAGGTGCTCGGCTTCACCGCCACCACCTCGTTGGACGAGATGCTCGACGAGGTCGTTCCGTGGGTGACCCGGGCGGTCGAGGAGGGACGTCTCTAGCCTCCCGCGCCGTTCGTCCCGGCCCGGCCCGGTTCGCCCCCCGCGAACCCGGCCGGGCTCTTTCGTGTCGGTTGACCGGCGTTATGGCTTCATGCTCATGCGGAGTGATGTATGAACTTGCAGTAGAGGGGTTACGTCGCTAGCCTTTCTGCATAGTCATGCGGAGGTGAGTATGGGCATTCGAGTCGCGATCGCCGGAGCGAGCGGGTACGCCGGTGGCGAGCTGCTGCGTCTGGTCGCCGGGCACCCGGACTTCGACCTGGTCGCCGCCACCGCGCACCGGCAGGCCGGCCAGCCCGTCACCGCCGTACACCCGCAGCTCGTGGGCCTGGACCTGGTCCTCGGGGCGACCGACCCGGCCGCCCTGGCCGACGCGGACCTGGTCTTCCTGGCCCTGCCGCACGGCGAGTCGGCGGCCCTCGCAGCCGCCCTGCCCGAGACGGTCCGGGTGGTCGACCTCGGTGCCGACCACCGGCTCGCCGACGCCGACGCCTGGGCCCGCTACTACGGTGGCCCGCACGCCGGCACCTGGACCTACGGCCTGCCCGAGCTGCCCGGCCAGCGGGCGGCCATCGCCGCCGCCACCCGGGTGGCGAACACCGGCTGCTACGCCGTGGCGACCACCCTGGCCCTGGCCCCGCTGATCGCCGCCGGCGCCGTCTTCCCCACCGACGTGGTGGTGGTCGCCGCCTCCGGCACCTCCGGCGCCGGCCGGGCCGCCAAGGCCCACCTGCTCGGCAGCGAGGTGATGGGCGACCTGTCGCCCTACAAGGTCGGCGCCCACCAGCACGTGCCGGAGATCAAGCAGGCCACCGGCGCGACCACCCTCTCCTTCACCCCGGTGCTCGCGCCGATGCCGCGCGGCATCCTGGCCACCGTCACCGCCGTGCCCACCGGCGACGTCGACCCGCGCGCGGTCCTCGCCGCGGCGTACGCCGACGCCCCGTTCGTGCACCTGCTGCCCGAGGGCGCCTGGCCGCACACCGCCGCGACGGCCGGCGGCAACTCCTGCCACCTGCAGGCCACGCTGGACGTCGACTCCGGCCGGGTGATCGTGGTCAGCGCGATCGACAACCTCGGCAAGGGCGCCGCCGGGCAGGCCGTGCAGAACGCCAACCTCCTGCTCGGCCTGCCCGAGACCACCGGCCTTTCTGCCTTCGGAGTCGCGCCATGACAGTCACCACCCCCCGGGGCTTCCGGGCGGCCGGGATCGCCGCCGGCCTCAAATCCAGCGGCGCCGCCGACGTCGCCCTGCTCGTCAACGACGGCCCCGACGCCACGGTCGCCGGTGTCTTCACCACCAACCGGGTGAAGGCGGCGCCGGTGCTCTGGACCCAGCAGGTCGTCCGCGGCGGCGTGGTACGGGCCGTCGTGCTCAACTCCGGCGGCGCCAACGCCTGCACCGGCCCGGCCGGCTTCCAGGACACCCACGCCACCGCCGAGCACACCGCCGCCGCGCTGACCTCGGTCAGCCCCCGGCTGATGCTCGGCGCCGGCGAGGTCGCCGTCTGCTCCACCGGGCTGATCGGCGAGCGGCTCCCGATGGACAAGCTCCTGCCCGGGGTGCGGACCGCCGTCCGGGGGCTCGCCCGGGACGGCGGCGCCGCCGCGGCCGAGGCGATCATGACCACCGACACCCGGCCGAAGAGCACCGTCGCCCGGGGCAGCGGCTGGACCGTCGGCGGCATGGCCAAGGGCGCCGGCATGCTCGCCCCGGCCATGGCGACCATGCTCTGCGTCCTGACCACCGACGCGGTGGCCGGGCCGGAGGCGCTCGACGCGGCGCTGCGGGCGGCGACCCGGCTCACCTTCGACCGGATCGACTCCGACGGCTGCATGTCGACCAACGACACGGTGCTGCTGCTGGCCAGCGGCGCCTCCGGCGTCGAGCCCACCGGGGCCGAGCTGACCGCGGCGGTCACCGCCGCGTGCCACGACCTGGCCCAGCAGCTCATCGCCGACGCCGAGGGCGCCACCAAGCAGATAGCCATCGAGGTCATCGGCGCCGCCACCGAGGACGACGCCGTCGAGGTGGGCCGCAGCGTGGCCCGCAACAACCTGGTCAAGACCGCCCTGTTCGGCAACGATCCCAACTGGGGCCGGATCCTCGCCGCCATCGGCACCACCACGGCCGCCTTCGAGCCGGACGGCGTGGACGTCGCGGTCAACGGGGTCTGGGTGTGCCGCTTCGGCGCCGCCGCCGAGGACCGGAGCAAGGTCGACCTCACCGGACGGGACGTCACCATCCGGATCGACCTGCACGCCGGCTCCGCCGCGGCGACGGTCTGGACCAACGACCTGTCGCACGCGTACGTGCACGAGAACTCGGCCTATTCCTCATGAGCCTCTCCGCCGACCTCACCCGGGCCCAGGTCAAGGCCGAGACGCTGATCGAGGCGCTGCCCTGGCTGGCCCGCTTCTCCGGCGCCACCGTCGTGGTCAAGTACGGCGGCAACGCCATGGTCGACCCCGCCCTCCAGCGGGCCTTCGCCGCCGACATGGTCTTCCTCCGGTACGCCGGCCTGCGGCCGGTCGTCGTGCACGGCGGCGGGCCGCAGATCTCCGCGATGCTCGGCCGGCTCGGCATCGCCAGCGAGTTCCGGGGCGGCCTGCGGGTCACCACGCCGGAGGCGATGGACGTCGTGCGGATGGTGCTCGTCGGTCAGGTCGGGCGGGAGCTGGTGGGGCTGATCAACGCGCACGGCCCGTTCGCGGTCGGCCTCTCCGGCGAGGACGCCCGGCTCTTCACCGCCGTGCGCCGCCCGGCGTACGTCGACGGCGAGCCGGTCGACGTCGGGCAAGTCGGCGACGTGGAGTCGGTCGACGTCTCCGCGGTCACCGACCTGATCGCGGCCGGCCGCATCCCGGTCATCTCCACCGTCGCGCCGGACGCCGACGGGGTGCTGCACAACCTCAACGCCGACACCGCTGCGGCGGCGCTCGCCGTCGCCCTGGGCGCCCGCAAGCTGGTCGTCCTCACCGACGTCCCCGGCCTGTACGCCGACTGGCCCGACACCGACAGCCTGGTCAGCGAGATCGACGCCGAGCACCTGGCGAAGCTGCTGCCGTCGCTGGAGTCGGGGATGGTCCCGAAGATGGAGGCCTGCCTGCGGGCGGTGCGTGGGGGAGTGCCCGCCGCGCACGTCGTCGACGGCCGGGTCGCCCACTCCACGCTGCTCGAGGTCTTCACCTCGGAAGGATTCGGAACGATGGTGATCGACTCATGAGCACCCTGGTGGAGCGCTGGAACGCGGCCATGATGGACAACTACGGCACCCCGCCGCTGGCGCTCGTCTCCGGCTCCGGCGCCGTCGTGGTCGACGAGGCCGGCCGCGAGTACGTCGACCTGCTCGGCGGCATCGCGGTCAACGCCCTCGGCCACGCCCACCCCGCCGTGGTGGCCGCCGTCGCCCGGCAGGTCGCCACCCTCGGGCACGTCTCCAACCTCTTCGTCGCCGAGCCGCCGGTCGCCCTCGCCGAGCTGCTGCTGGCCCTGGCCGGCCGCACCGGCCGGGTCTTCTTCGCCAACTCCGGCGCCGAGGCCAACGAGACGGCGTTCAAGCTCTCCCGGCTGACCGGCCGGTCGCACGTGGTCGCGGCGCACGGCGGCTTCCACGGCCGGACCATGGGCGCGCTGGCGCTCACCGGCCAGCCGGCCAAGGTCGACCCGTTCCGCCCGCTGCCCGGCGACGTCACCCACGTCCCCTACGGCGACGCCGCCGCGCTGGCGGCGGCGGTGACCGACCGGACCGCGATGGTGATCCTCGAGCCGATCCAGGGGGAGAACGGTGTGGTCGTGCCGCCCGCCGGCTACCTGGCCGAGGCGCGGCGGGTCACCACCCGGCACGGCGCCCTGCTGGTCCTCGACGAGGTGCAGACCGGGATCGGCCGGACCGGACACTGGTTCGCCCACCAGGCCGACGGCGTCGAACCGGACGTGGTGACCCTGGCCAAGGGGCTCGGCGGTGGGCTGCCCATCGGCGCCTGCCTCGCCTTCGGCCGGGCCGCCGAGCTGCTGCGCCCCGGATCGCACGGCACCACCTTCGGCGGCAACCCGGTCAGCTGCGCCGCCGCGCTCGCGGTGGTCGCCACCATCGCCAACGAGGGGCTGCTCGACCACGTCAAGCGGGTCGGCGAGCGGCTGCGCCGCGGCGTCGAGGCGCTCGGCCACCCGCTGGTCGCCCGGGTGCGCGGCGCCGGCCTGCTGATCGGGATCGCGCTCACCGCGCCGGCCTCCGGCCCGGTGACCGCCGCGCTGCGCGACGCCGGCTTCCTGGTCAACCCGGTGCAGCCCGGCGTGGTACGGCTCGCCCCGCCGCTGATCCTCACCGCCGCCCAGGTCGACGCCTTCCTGGCCGCCCTGCCCGGCGCGCTGGACGCGGCCGCGCCCCGCGCCGCGGAACCGGCGGCGCCCCTGACGGATTCCATCCGCACCACGATCCCGCCGACGAGCCCGACCACGACGGAGACGAAGGCATGATCCGGCACTTCCTGCGCGACGACGACCTGACGCCCGCCGAGCAGTCCGCCGTGCTCGACCTCGCCGCGCGGATGAAGGCCGACCGGTTCACGTTCACGCCGCTGGCCGGGCCGCGGTCGGTCGCGGTGCTCTTCGACAAGCAGAGCCTGCGCACCCGGATCTCCTTCGACGCCGGCATCGCCGAACTCGGCGGCCACCCGCTCGTGGTGGACACCCAGGTCACCCACTTCGGCCGCGGCGAGACGCTCGCCGACGCCGGCCGGGTGCTGTCCCGCTACGTCGCGGCGATCGTGCTGCGCACCCACGGCGACGACCGGATCGCCGAGGTGGCCCACGGCGCCACCGTGCCGGTGGTCAACGCCCTCACCGACGACTACCACCCCTGCCAGCTCCTCGCCGACCTGCTCACCGTCCGGGAGCGGTTCGGCGCCACCGCCGGCCGGACCCTGGCCTACGTCGGGGACGCGGCGAACAACATGGCCCACTCCTACCTGCTCGCCGGGGCGACCGCCGGGATGCACGTCCGGGTCGCCGGGCCGCTCGGTTTCCACCCCGACCCCGAGGTGCTGGCCCGGGCGGAGAAGATCGCCACCGGCACCGGCGGCTCGGTCCGCGCCCTCGTCGACCCGGTGGCGGCGGTCTGCGGCGCGGACGTGGTGGCCACCGACACCTGGACCTCGATGGGGCAGGAGAGCGACGGGCTGGACCGCATTACCCCGTTCCTGCCGTACCAGGTCAACGAAGCGCTGCTGGCCCACGCCGCCGAGGCGGCGATCGTGCTGCACTGCCTGCCGGCGCACCGGGGTGAGGAGATCACCGACGAGGTGCTGGACGGGCCGCGCAGCGCGGTCTTCGACCAGGCGGAGAATCGCCTGCACGCCCAGAAGGCGCTGCTGACGTTTCTCCTGGAGGCATCCACATCATGACCGCCCCGCTGACCCGTGCCGCCCGGCACGCCCGCATCGTCGAGCTGATCCGCGACAAGACCATCCGCTCGCAGACCGAGCTGGCCGACCTGCTCGCCGGTGACGGCGTCCAGGTCACCCAGGCCACCCTGTCGCGGGACCTGGAGGAGCTGGGCGCGGTCAAGGCCCGCGGCGGTGACGGGCGGGCCGTCTACCTGATCCCCGAGGACGGCCACCGGCCGCTGCGCGACGCCGAGGCGGCCCCCGCCCGGCTGGTGCGGCTGCTGCGCGAGCTGCTCAACGGGGTCGACTCCAGCGGCAACATCGCCGTACTGCGCACCCCGCCGGGCGCGGCCCAATACCTGGCCAGCGCGTTGGACCGAGCGGGCCTGCCCGACGTCGTCGGCACCATCGCCGGCGACGACACCATTCTCGTCGTGGCCCGCGAGGCCGTCGGCGGGGCCGCGCTCGGCGACAAGCTCGCCGGGTGGGCCCGCCGGGAAGAACATATCGAAGGGAGCAGCACATCATGACCGAGCGGGTCGTCCTTGCCTACTCCGGAGGTCTCGACACCTCCGTCGCCATTCCGTACCTCGCCGAGCAGACCGGCGCCGAGATCATCGCGGTGGCCGTCGACGTCGGACAGGGCGGAGAGGACCTCGACGCCATCCGGCAGCGCGCGCTGGACTGCGGCGCCGTCGAGTCGGAGGTGGTCGACGCGCGCGACGAGTTCGCCGCCGACTACTGCCTGCCGGCGATGCGGGCCAACGCCCTCTACATGGACCGCTATCCGCTGGTCTCCGCGCTGTCCCGGCCGCTGATCGTCAAGCACCTGGTCGCCGCGGCCCGCAAGCACGGCGGCACGATCGTCTCGCACGGCTGCACCGGCAAGGGCAACGACCAGGTCCGCTTCGAGGTCGGCCTGGGCGCGCTCGCCCCCGACCTGAAGATCATCGCGCCGGCTCGGGACTTCGCCTGGACCCGGGACAAGGCGATCGCCTTCGCCGAGGAGAAGGGGCTGCCGATCGACGTGTCGGCCAAGTCCCCGTACTCGATCGACCAGAACCTCTGGGGCCGGGCCGTGGAGACCGGCTTCCTGGAGGACATCTGGAACGCGCCCATCGAGGACCTGTACTCGTACACCGCCGACCCGGCCGAGCCGCGCGACGCCGACGAGGTCGTGATCACCTTTGACGCTGGCAACCCGGTGGCGATCGACGGCGAGACGGTCACCCCGTACCAGGCGATCCTGGAGCTCAACCGGCGCGCCGGCGCCCAGGGCGTCGGCCGGCTCGACATGGTCGAGGACCGGCTCGTCGGCATCAAGAGCCGCGAGGTGTACGAGGCCCCCGGCGCGATCGCGCTGATCACCGCCCACCAGGAGCTGGAGGCGGTCACCGTCGAGCGGGACCTGGCCCGGTTCAAGAAGGGCGTGGACCAGCGCTGGGGCGAGCTGGTCTACGACGGTCTCTGGTTCTCCCCGCTGAAGGACTCCCTGGACGCCTTCATCGACGACGCGCAGCGGCACGTCTCCGGCGAGGTGCGGCTCGTCCTGCACGGTGGTCGGGCGACCGTCACCGGCCGGCGCTCCGAGGCCAGCCTCTACGACTTCGGCATGGCCACCTACGACACCGGCGACACCTTCGACCAGTCCCTGGCCAAGGGCTTCGTGCAGCTGTGGGGCCTGCCCAGCAAGATGGCCGCCGAGCGGGACGCCCGGATGGGTGGCTCCTGATCGTGGGTGCGAGCGTGAGCACTGCCACAATGGGCCGGGTGGACGACAAGAGCCTGACCGAGAACAGCGCCCCCGCCAACCGGACGAGCCTGTGGGGTGGCCGGTTCGCCGGTGGTCCCGCCGAGGCCCTCGCGCGGCTGTCGGTGAGCGTCCAGTTCGACTGGCGCCTCGCCCCGTACGACATCGCCGGCTCCCGGGCGCACGCCCGGGTGCTGGCCGGCGCCGGCCTGCTCGACCCGGAGGAGCTGGGCCGGATCCTCGCCGCGCTGGACGACCTGGAGGCGGCCTGCGCGTCCGGGCAGTTCCGCCCGACCATCGACGACGAGGACGTGCACACCGCGCTGGAACGCGGCCTGCTGGAGCGGCTCGGCAGCCTCGGCGGCAAGCTGCGCGCCGGCCGGTCCCGCAACGACCAGGTCGCCACCGACCTGCGGCTCTACCTGCGCGACCACGCCCGCGGCGTGGCCGGCCGGCTGGTCGAGCTGGCCGAGGCGCTGGTGGAGCAAGCCGAGCGGCACGTCGACACGGCCGCGCCCGGGATGACCCACCTCCAGCACGCCCAGCCGGTCACCTTCGGGCACTGGCTGCTCGCGCACGTGCAGCCGCTGCTGCGCGACCTGGAGCGGCTGCGCGACTGGGACCACCGGACGGCGGTCAGCCCTCTCGGCGCCGGTGCCCTCGCCGGCTCCGGCCTGCCGCTGGACCCGGTGGCCGTGGCCAAGGAGCTGGGCTTCCGGACGTCCTTCGCCAACTCGATGGACGCCGTGGCCGACCGGGACTTCGTCGCCGAGTTCCTCTTCACCACCGCGCTGATCGGCGTGCACCTGTCCCGGCTCGGCGAGGAGGTGGTGCTCTGGACCTCGCACGAGTTCGGCTGGGTCGAGCTGGACGACGCCTTCGCCACCGGCTCGTCGATCATGCCGCAGAAGAAGAACGCGGACATCGCCGAGCTGGCCCGGGGCAAGTCCGGCCGCCTGGTGGGCGGGCTGATGAGCGTGCTCACCATGCTCAAGGGCCTGCCCATGACGTACGACCGGGACATGCAGGAGGACAAGGAGCCGGCCTTCGACGCGGTCGACACCCTGGAGCTGCTGCTGCCCGCGCTGGCCGGGATGATCTCCACGATGACGGTCCGGGTCGACCGCCTGGTGGCCGCCGCGCCGGTGGGCTACTCGCTCGCCACCGAGGTCGCCGACTGGCTGGTCCGCAAGGGCGTGCCGTTCCGCGACGCGCACGAGATCACCGGCCGGCTCGTCGCGCTCTGCGCCGCCCGCGACTGCGCCCTGGACGAGGTCTCCGACGACGACCTGACCACGGTCAGCGAGCACCTCGACCCGAGCGTGCGCGACGTGCTCTCGGTCCGCTCGGCGCTCGCCGCCCGGACCACCCCCGGCTCCACCGGCCCCGGGCCGGTCGCCGACCAGCTCGCCGCCGCCGCGGACCGGCTGGCCGGCTGGCGGGAGTGGGCCGCCGAGCGGGTCGTACCCCGCTGAGGTGACCGGTCGCGGCGCGCGGGCAGGTCCGCCCGCGCGCCGCGCGCCGTCACCGCCGTCGTGTCTCCCAGGCGCGCTCGCCGCAGAGCGCCAGCGCCGCCGGCTGGCCACCACGCCGGCGCTGCGCCCGACGCCGTCCACGATGGCCTGCCCGGCGCTTCGTCACCACCGCGTCGCGCGACAACCAGTGCCCCCACCGGGGTCGCGCCGACGCCTATTCTCGGCAGGTGCGGGATCGACGGGTGGTGCTGTCGTGGGCGGGGTTCACGCTGACGGCGATGGTGTCCGTCGCTCTCGTCTGGCGACGTGAGGATCGCCTCTCCGACCTGCACATCTACGTCGGGGCCCTGACCGACCTGCGGGCCGGGCGCCCGCTCTACGAGTACGTCGCGGACAACGGCGGCCCCTTCACCTACCCACCGTTCGCGGCGCTCGTGCTCTGGCCGGTCACCGCCGCGTCCGAGTCGGTGGTGCAGGTGATCTGGCTGGTGATGACCTGCGCGGCGGTGGCCGCCATCGCTGTGCCGGTCGGTCGCGTGCTGGTCTCCGAGCGGTCCCGGCGGCCACTGGTCACGGCGGCCGTGGCCACCGCGCTGATGCTCTCCGCGCCGGTGCAGAGCAACCTGCGGTTCGGTCAGGTCAGCATCTTCATCGTGCTCCTGGCACTCCTCGACGGCATGGGCGTCCTGCCGCCGCGACTGCGGGGCGTGCTCGTCGGAGTGGCGGCGGCGATCAAACTGACCCCTCTGCTGTTCGTGGTGTACTTCCTGGCGACCGGTCGCTTCCGGGACGCGGGCCGCGCTGCTGGCACCTTCCTGGCCTGCGCGGGGCTCGCCGCGGCCGTGCTGCCCACGGAGAGTTGGACCTACTGGACCGCCGCCGTGCGGCAGACCTCCCGGATCGGCAACCTCGCGTCGCTGGGCAACCAGTCGCTGCACGGAATGCTGCTCCGGATCGGGGTGGACGCGACGTCCCTACCGCTGATCTGGGCCGGCCTGGTGGCCGTCATCTGTACGGTCGCGCTGCTGCGCGCGCGCCAGCTCGCGGCACACGGCCGTCCCGGGCACGCCGCCGTACTCGTCGGGTGCGCCACCGTGACCGCGTCCCCGGTCTCCTGGACCCATCACCAGGTCTGGCCGGTGCTGGCCGCGATGCTGCTGATCGGCGCGTCCGGGGTGGCTCGCAGGGTGGCCGGTGTCGTGCTGCTGGTGGCCATGGTGGTGTCGTTGGGGGCGGTGCTGGCGCCGGTGTCGATGAGGCCGGGGGTCCAGTTCCTTTTCGAGAACGCCCGCGCGCTCGGCGTCTGCGTGCTCTGCCTGGCCGGATTCGGTGGGATGGCGGTGCTGGCGACGCGGACGGACCGGCGACCGCCGCCGCGGCGGGTGTGGCTGCGCGGGGGCGTGGCGGCCACGGCGGCTCTGGCTCTCCTCGCCGCGCAGCCGCTCCCGGCGGGGGCCGATCCCACGTTCAAGGCCTACACCCTGGACGACCTCGACAACCCGCGCTACTTTTTCGCCTGCCGGGGGCCGGTGCAGTGCGCCTCCTACGGCACCGACGCCCCGGTGACCTTCGCCATGCGGAGCGAGAAGACCAAGGTACGGGTCAACGGAGTGGTGTCCCCACGGGTGACGCGCCTGGAGTACCACTCCGCCCCCGGCGGCGCGCCCCGGGTCATACCGCTGCTGGCCGCCTACCCCGGTTCCCGGACGTTCTCGTTCCGATCGGCGACCATGGTGCACGGCCGGCTCGTCGCCTACGGGGCCGATGGCCGTCCGGTCGCCACGTACGAGGAGGAACTCGCCGCCGTGCTCCCCGGCGACCGCCCGTAGCGTCGGGTCGCGTCACGAGCCCGTGGGGCGCTCCCGCTTCGGCAGCTTCGCCACCACCGCGTCGTACGAGCCGTCGACCGCCTCGACCAGCTCGTCGTCGGGGATCTCCCCGTCGAGCCGCAGCGAGTTCCAGCCCGACCGCCCGATGTACGGCGACGCCTTCGCGTCGTCGGGGAAGCGGTGCAGCCACTCGTCGGCCACCTCCCGGGACGGACCGCACTTCACCCCCACCCGGGGGTCGCCGTCCGGGGCGCCGAGGAAGGCGAAGATCCGGCTGCCCACCTTCACCACCTCGTCGCCCTCCCACGGCCGGTCCAGCCAGGCGCCCGGCTTGGCCAGGCAGTACGCCAGCATCTCCTCGCGGGTCATACCGTTCTCCCGTCGTCCCGCCCAGTCTCACCGAGACCGGCGACATCCGGGGCCCCGGACGGGAGTCAACCGGTGCGGGCGGCGAGGCGTTCGGCGGGTTGCCGGTCGTCCCGGGCGCGGCGCCGGCGGCCGGCGACCCAGGCCCAGGCCCGGTTCACCAGCGTGGCGTACCCGATGCCCAGGGCCAGGGACGCGGCCAGCGCGACCAGCGGCAGGTCCCGCAGGTGCGGATAGACCTGCCAGTGGGTGAGGTAGATGTAGAGCGAGCCGGCGGCCAGCACCCCGGCGACCCGGTTGACCACGGCCAGGCTCGGCACGGTGGGCAGCCAGATCAGCAGCGCCAGTCCGGCCACGATCAGCGCCTCCCGCTGCGGCTGGCCGAAGAAGCCCGGCACGGTCGCCGCCGCGGCGGCCGTGACCAGCAGCCGCTGCCGCACCCCGTCGGCGCGGGCGGCGGCCCAGCCCAGTGTGAACAGCCACCCCGCCACCAGCGCCGACGGCAGGTCGTAGCGGGCGTCGAGGCCGAACACGTCGTACCGGCCGAGCAGCGCGACCGCGGTCAGGCCGAGCGGGAAGGCGAACGGGAACCGTCGTTCCAGCCGGTCCACCCGGCGCAGGCCGAGCAGGGCGGCCAGGGCCACCAGAAGGTGGACCACCGCCTCGATGAACCAGAAGTGCCACTGGGTCTCGCCGTTCTCCGGCCCGGCGATGCTGTTGAGCAGCAGCAGGGTGCTGAGCTGGTAGTCGTCGCGGACCAGCATCACCGCCCCGATCCAGGCGGTCGTCGGCAGCACGATCCGGGTCAGCCCGGCGCGGATCTGGCGCAGCCGGTCCCGCCGGTCGGCGTCGGTGAGCTGGAACCGGGCGAAGTTGAAGCCGGCCACCCCGAGCAGCAGGTGGGCGCCGCCGGTGATGGTGAAGAGCGGGATGTGCGAGCCGACGATCAGCACGATCGCCACCGCGCGCAGCGCGACGCTGGTCTCCAACGCCCGGCGTCGGCCGGTCCGGCGGGCCGGCGCGCGCAGGTCGGCGATCGGCAGCACGTGCCAGTTCGCCGGCAGGTGGCCCAGCACCTGCTCCAGGCGGACCGACATCTCCACGTACGACAGGGAGTCCCCGCCGAGGTCGACGAAGCTCAGCTCCGGGGTGACGTCGGTGCTGTCCAGCACCTCCGCGTAGAGCCGGCACAGATCGTCGGCCGGCACCTCCGCCGCCGGCGCGGTCGCCGCGGCGGCGTCGGCCAGGGCGCGCAGGGCGGCCAGGTCGGGCTTGCCGCTGGCCAGCCGGGGCAGCTCGGCCAGCGGGAGCACCCGGACCGCGCGCGGCGGCAGGCCGATCTCGTCGGCGACGAGCCGGCGTACCCGGCGCGGGTCGCCCTGGCCGACCACGGCGACGACCAGCTCGTCGTCGCCGCCGACGCAGGTGGCGGCCACCCCGTGCGCCGCCAGCAGCGTCTCGATCTGCTGCGGGTCGACCCGCAGCCCGAGGATCTTGGCGAACCGACTGCGCCGGCCGACGATCTCGTACAGCCCCTCGGGGGTGCGCCGGGCCAGGTCGCCGGTGTGCAGCTCGTCCACCGTCCGACCCAGCGCCAGGTCGGCGGGGGAGCCGGCGTAACCGAGCATGACGTTCGGGCCGGCGTAGACCAGCTCGCCGACCTCCGGGTCGGGGTGGTCGGCGACCGGCGCGAGCCGGAACGCGCCGCCGGGCACCGGCACCCCGATCGCCGCCGGGTGGTCGACCGCCAGGTCCGGCGGGAGGTACGCCATCCGCGCGGTCGCCTCGGTCTGCCCGTACATGACGAAGAGGTCCCAGCCGTTGCGCCGGCCCAGCTCGGCGTAGCGGACCACCTGGGCCGGGGCGAGCCGGCCGCCGGCGGCGGTGACGTAGCGCAGGTGCGGCAGGTCCATCGCGGCGAAGCCGACCCGGTCCAGCAGGTCGAAGGTGTACGGCACGCCGGCGAAGCTGGTCCCCCGGGCCGCCCGGAACAGCTCCCAGAAGCAGGTGTCGGCGACCGAGTGGTCGGTGAGGATCAGCGCGGCGCCCCGGGCCAGGTGGCTGTTCACCACCGACAGGCCGTAGCAGTAGTGCAGCGGCAGGCTGGTCGCCGCCCGGTCGGTGTCCCGCACCGCCAGGTACTCGGCGATCGATTCGGCGTTGGCCTGGAGGTTCGCGGCGGAGAGCCGGACCAGCTTGGGGGAGCCGGTGGACCCGGAGGTGCTCAGCAGCAGCGCCAGGTCGGGGTGCGGCGTGTGGGCGCTGCCCCGGCGTCGCTCGGTGATCGTCCACCGGCCCTCGACCGGACCGACCACCACGTCCGGGTCGTACGCCTCGGTCAGCGCCGCGACCGCCGGGCCGTCGCCGGGCACCAGCAGGACGGGATGCCCGGCGCGCAGCCCGGCCAGGTACGCCACCAGGGAGTCGACGCTGTTCGCCCCGCTCACCAGGACCAGCCGCCGCCCGTCGCCGAGCCGCCGCGCGGTCTGGTCGACCCGGGCGGCCAGCTCCACGTACGACAGCACGCCGTCGGCGGTGACGACGGCGGGACGGTCACCGTGGGTGGCCAGGTCCCGGACGAACGGCACCGCGCGGACGGCCGGCAGCAGGTCAGGCGGGGGTGTCACGCGCCAACTCTAAGGTGAGGCTGCCCTAATTACGAGGAGGGGGTGGCGCAACGCACGGGTGGGTACCGTCTGGGTGTGAGCTGCGACGGAACCCCCTTCGTGACCGGCACCGACCCGGCCCCGCTGGCCGAACTGCTCGCCGGCGACGTGGTGCCGGCGGCCCGGGGGCTGCTCGGCTGCCGCCTGACCGCCGGTGGCGTCACCGTGCGGATCACGGAGGTCGAGGCGTACGCGGGCACGGCGGGTGACCCGGCTTCGCACGCGCACCGGGGTCGCACCCCGCGCAACGCGGTGATGTTCGGCCCGGCGGGGCACGCCTACGTGTACTTCACCTACGGGATGCACTGGTGCATGAACGTGGTCACCGGTCCGGACGGCGAGGCCTCGGCGGTGCTGCTGCGCGCCGGCGAGGTGGTCGACGGCCTCGACGTGGCGCGGGCCCGCCGTCCCGCCGTACGCCGGGAGGTGGATCTGGCCCGCGGCCCGGCACGGCTCTGCGCCACCCTGGGCATCGACCGGTCCGTCTACGGCCAGGACCTGCTCGGCGACGGCCCGGTCCGGCTGCGGCCGGCGGAGGCGCCGGTGCCCGACGCGGCGGTCTCCGCTGGTCCGCGGGTCGGGGTGACCGGCGCGCACGACGTGCCCTGGCGGTTCTGGATCACCGGCGACCCCACGGTGAGCAGCTACCGCCGGCACGTGCCCCGAAGCCGGTCCTGAACCCGCGGGGCGGCGTGGGCCCTCGGAATCTGTCGGAGGGTGTGGCCATAATCACGCCACCTGTACGGCGACGGATCGGAGGACGGTCGTGACCACCCTGCTCGCCATCGGCACCGCCAAGGGGCTCTTCCTCGCCACCAGCGACGGAGGGCGGAGCGGGTGGGAGGTGAGCGGCCCGCACTTCCCGATGACCGGGGTCTACGCGGTCGCCGTCGACGCCCGCCCCGGCGCTCCCCGGCTGCTCGCCGGCATGACCAGCTCACACTTCGGGCCGAGCGTCGCCACCAGCGACGACCTGGGCGCCTCGTGGGACGAGCCGGAGCAGGCGCCGGTGGCCTTCCCGGCCGACACCGGCGCCACCCTCGGTCGGGTCTGGCAGCTGGTCCCGGCCGGCCCGGACGAGCCGGGCGTGGTCTGGGCCGGCACCGAGCCGTCGGCGCTGTTCCGCTCGACCGACGGCGGACGCAGCTTCACCCTGGTCCGGTCGCTCTGGGACCATCCGCACCGGGAGCAGTGGGGCGCCGGCTTCGGCGGCCAGGCGGTGCACACCGTGCTGCCGCACCCGCGCGACCCGCAGCGGATCGTCGTGGCCATGTCCACCGGCGGGGTCTACCGCTCCGAGGACGCGGGGGCGAGCTGGTTGCCCGGCAACACCGGCATCCGGGCCTACTTCCTGCCCGACGAGTGGCCCGAGTTCGGGCAGTGCGTGCACAAGGTCGCCCGCGACGCCGGCAACCCCGAGCGGCTCTACGCGCAGAACCACCACGGCGTCTACCGCTCGGACGACGACGGCCGCACCTGGACGTCGATCGCCGCCGGCCTGCCCAGCGACTTCGGCTTCCCGATGGTCGCCCACCCGTCCCGCCCCGGCACGGTCTGGACGTTCCCGCTGATCGCCGACGCCCAGCGCTTCCCGGTGGACCACCGCTGCCGGGTGTTCCGCTCGGCCGACGCCGGCGGCAAGTGGGAGCCGCTCTCGGTGGGCCTGCCGGAGCAGCCGTTCTACCCGTCGGTGCTGCGGGACGCTATGTGCGCCGGCGAGGGAGGTGGGGTCTACTTCGGCACCCGCTCCGGCGAGGTCTACGCCAGCCGCGACGACGGTGACTCCTGGTCCCCGGTCGCCGCCCACCTGCCCGACGTGCTCTGCGTCCGGGCCGCGGAGATCTGAGATGGTCACCGTGCTGGTCCCGGGTCCGCTGCGCGGCGAGGTCGGCGGCGCGAGCCGGCTGACCGTGGAGGCCGCCGGCTCGGTTGGGGCGGTCCTGGACGCGCTCGCCGTCTCCTGGCCCCGGCTGGCCCGCCGCATCCGCGACGAACGGGGCGAGCTGCGCCGGTACGTCAACGTCTACGTCGACGGGGAGGACTGCCGGCACACCGGGGGAGTGGCCGCCCCGGTCGCCGACGGCGCCGAGGTGCGGGTGCTGCCGTCGGTGGCCGGCGGCTGAGCGCCTCCGCCGCCCGGGCCGACATCCCGGTCGGGTACCCCGCCCGCCGGGTAACCGGGCGCGCGGGGTGACCCCGGCCACCCGGGGCTGTGCCGCTGGCGGAATAGTTGACGAAGCAAATAAGTTGTGTGCGATGCCCGGGTGACCACCTCAGCCCCCCGGCCCGACACACGAGGAGCGGTCATGCAGTTCGGAGTCTTCACCGTCGGCGACGTCACGGTCGATCCGACCACTGGCCGGGAGCCGACCGAGCATGAGCGGATCAAGGCGATGGTGGCCATCGCGCTCAAGGCCGAAGAGGTCGGCCTCGACGTCTTCGCCACCGGCGAGCACCACAACCCGCCGTTCGTGCCGTCCTCGCCCACCACCATGCTCGGCTACATCGCGGCCCGCACCGAGCGGCTGCTGCTCTCCACCTCCACCACGCTGATCACCACGAACGACCCGGTGAAGATCGCCGAGGACTACGCGATG
>NZ_JBAKHM010000028.1:0-75822 GCF_036902725.1 Micromonospora psammae
ACAGTACGTGCAGCGGCCACCGGCCGGGCCGGTGGTCGCGATCCGGGTGACCGGCTGGTCGGCATGGTCGGCGGCGGACGCGGCAGCCGACCCGGCCGGGTGAGCGCCGACCGGAGGTGTCAGCGGGCCGGGGCGAGGGCGTCGAGCACCTCGTCGGCCCGGCGCAGCGACGCCTGCGCGTCGGCGCGGGGCGAGCCGATCTCCGGATTGAAGTCGAGGCCGACGACACTTCCGTGATGCCGGCTGCCGAGTGCGAACGTCCCGGGTCAGGCGCCGACTCCGCGACCCACCGGATGAAGCAGCCGCCGGATGTCCTTCGACAGCTCGGCTTCCAGGGTCTGAAGTTCTTCGGCGTTCACCGCCTCGCGCAGGGTCGTCATTACCGCGCGGGCGCTCTCGGCGGCCCGCTGGTCATCCACTCCCGCGCGCGCCTGTACCTCGTTGAGGAACTCCGCGAGATCGAGCTGCTCGGCGAAGTCCACCTCCTTGTACAGGTAGCCCCGAAACTCCTCAGGGAGTTGGGTGGCCAGGTGGCGGGCCTCGCCGCCACTGATTCCTTCCCCCAGCGTCGTGAGCGTGGCTCGGATGGCGTTCGCCGCCTCCGCCGCCGGGATTCCCGCCCGCTTGCCCACCGCTTCCAGAAACTCGGCGTGGTTCACGCGTTCTCCTTCCGGACCGTGCGTCGCGTCCCAGTTCAGTTGGCAGCGTCGTACCCGCGGCTTCTGCCTCAGCTGTGCGCGCTACGAGCCGGGGCGCCGCCCGCCAGCGGCACCCACCGGTTCGACCACCTGGCGGAACTCCTTCGGAAGCTGGGCCATCGCGTTCTCGAAGTCGTCACGGGAAACAGCCTCACGTAGCGTGGTGAGCACCGCGCCGACCCCGACACCGGCGAGGGAGCGGTCGACGGTGTGGCGGTCCGCCACCCGCCGCACGAACTCCTCGAACCCGAACGACTTCGCGTGTTCCGTTCTGCCCTGAAGCGGTGGCGGTTTGCGCAGGAGGTCGTCAAGCCCCTCGGGAAGCTGATAGGCAAGGTCGTCAGCCTTGCCGGCGCTGATCCGGTCTCCCAATGTCTCCAACGTCGCGCGGGTGAGTGTCGCCGCCTGATCGGTCGACACCTTAGCCCGCGTGGCCACTGCATTGATGAAGTCCTCGTATTCCACCTGATTCCCCTCTCCGGCCTGATCGCCGTCGAACCGCCAGTTACGAGCCTCTGACCCCAATGTGCTGCAGTTCGGTTCGTGATCCTCGCCTGGTTGTCGCGCAGCGAAGTGGTACCTCGACAGCCTTCCGGGACGGGGGGTGACCCTGCCTCATCCCGATCGGGCGAATCGTCAACTGCAACGCGGAGCAGGCAGCGCCGGCCGCCGGCATCAGCAGGTTGAGACCCGATGGCGTACGTTCTGGTCGTCTTCGGCAGAGACGGTGGTCTCCGCCGGGTCCGGTCTGCGGCAGCACCAGCAACCGCCGGCCGACCACCCGGGCCAGGCGCTGCGCGGCGGCGACGATCGTCAGGTGGATGACGTACCGCTCGCTCATGCCTCGGGTCCGCGCAGGTCCGACGTACGCGGACTACTCGAACTTCGGAGGTTGGTGCCATGGGAATGATGGTGGCTGCACGGCGGATCGAAGCCGGCACGAGCGAGGTCCGATACGAGTTCGGGTTCGAAGATAGGTTCAATCGGATCCTCATGATCGATCCCAGCACTCTTGAGGCAAGTGTCGAGGACGGCGATTTCAACTCGGCCGCCAGCGCCATCACCGCAAAGATCGTAAGTTCCTGGCGGTCCAGCGGTGAGTTCCCCGCGAGGATGTTCTGCGCCGCTGACAACACGAGCGTGTCGGGACTTCCCGGGTTGCCTAGCTGGCGAACAACGGCGGGTGCAGGGGCCGTCGTGGTCGGCGCGGAGCAGGCAGCGCCGGCCCCGGGCATCAGCAGGTCGCAGAAGATTCGGCTGGTTGCTCGAGGACGACGCGTCCGTGCCGCTCATGTTCACGATCTCGTTCCCGCCGAAGCAGGGATGACCGTTGGAACGGTACGACGTGCGTGAGCTCAAGGCAGCTATTCCGGAGGAATGCCTGGCTGCTGGAGCGGTCGGCGCCATCGTCCACGTGTTCCCACGGCTGTCCTCACTCAGGACAAATCTGCCCTACTGGCTGATGTCCACCTGGAGCACATCTTCATCCGCACGCGGGACGCACCCGAGGCGTCGCCGCCCAGATGACCTCCGTCCTGGGCATGAAGACACCTCCATCGGCCGTAGCAACGGGATCCATCTGAGGCCGCTGGCGTTCGGCGCCGCAGGGGCCGGTGTCGGCTCCGACGCAGTCGCAGCTCGCGGCGGCATCTTGCTACGACGAGCCGAGGTCGCCTGCGACCTTCCCCTCATCGTCGCGTACCCGACTCCAAGGACCCGGACGACCCGGCGCTGACCTTCGCACCGCGGGCATGGTCCGCCTTCACCGCCGCCGCACAGGTTGCTCACTCACCGACCAGTCGTGGCTGTCGTGGCGATCGCCACGTTCGTCAAGCTGCCGGTCCGGTTAGGGTGTGGCGGTTCCGCCGGAGTCAGGAGCATACGTGGGCAGCAATTCGCCGGAGATCGCCAGCGAGCAGACCTTCTTCGACGCGGCGGCCCGGCATCGGGTCCGCCGACGGGACGGGCTGGCCGAGGTGATCGCGGCGGCGGCGCATCCCGGCGCCGCCCTGCACCTGAAGCGGTACGCCGAGAAGGCCGGCGAAATCCTCGGCGACAACGACGAGGCGGTGGCGTTCGGCCGGACCGACGACGAGTCGGACGATGTGCTCTACATCGGCCGGCACGTGGTGCTCAACGATCGCAGCGAGGTGCTGATCGCGAACTGGCAGGCGCCGGCGGCCGCACCCTACTTCGAGGCGACCCATGTCGACCGTCGGGGCCTGGTACGCAAGCGCAGCTACCAGTGCGACGGCAACACGATCCAGGACTTCACCGACGTGCTCTTCGCCCAGCTGGCGGCCGCGATCGACGGGCCTGACCAGCGCCTGCTCGACGAACTGGCCCGGGCGCGTACCGGCGAGATGCGCGACATCGTGGCGACGATCCAGGCGGCCCAGTTCGAGCTGATCCGGGCGCCGATGGAGCAGGTGCTGGTGATCGAGGGCGGGCCGGGCACCGGCAAGACAGCGGTCGCCCTGCACCGCGTCTCCTGGCTGCTCTTCAACAACCCCGACCTCGTACCGGAGGACGTGCTGGTGGTCGGACCGAACCCGACCTTCATGCGCTACATCGGCCGGGTGCTGCCCGATCTGGGCGACGCCGAGGTGTTGATGCGTGACATCGCCCGACTGGCACCCGACGTGCGCCGGGGCCGGACCGAGCCGGCCAAGGTGAGCCGGCTCAAGGGCGAGGCACGGATGGCCGGCCTGCTCTCCCGCGCACTGCGCAGCCGGGTGGGTGTGTCCGAGCCGGCCGAACGGCTCCTGCTGGGCGGGCGGTTCGTCACCGTGCCCGGGACGGAACTGGCCGAGGCGATGGCGGTGGCGAGCGCGGCCAAGCTGCCGTACTCCCAGCAGCGGCGCCTCTTCTCAGACCGGGTGAGTCACCTGGTAGGTCAGCGCGCCGGCGTCGAAACGGCCGGGACGCCGGCGGTGGCGAATCTCGTCGAGCGGCTGTGGCCGCAGCAGTCGGCGGCGGCGTTCCTGCGCGACCTGTTCGGCTCGCGGGCGCGGCTGAGCGCCGCGGCCGGCACGGAGTTCACCGTTGAGGAGGTCGGCCAGTTGCACCGCCAGGGCGCGGACCGGCTCTCCGAGGAGGTGTGGTCCGCAGCGGACCTGCCGCTCCTCGACGAGCTGGAACAGCTCATCGACGGTCCGAAACGCCAGTACGCGCACGTGGTGATCGACGAGGCACAGGACCTGTCCCCGATGCAGCTGCGGGTCATCGGCCGCCGCTGCGCGGGCGGCTCACTCACCCTGGTGGGTGATCTCGCTCAGTCCACCGGCTCGTGGGCCCGTGATGACTGGGCCGAGGTGACCGATCACCTGCCTGCGGTCCATCCCGTGGTGATCGCCCCGCTGCGGTACGGCTACCGGGTGCCCGCACAGGCGTACCGGCTCGCCGCCCGGGTGCTGCCGGTGGCCGCTGCCGGCGTGACGCCTCCGGAGGTGGTGCGGACGGGTCCGGCCGAGCCCGAGATCCACCGGGTTTCGCTGACCGAGCGGGCCGGGCGGGTGGTCGCTTTGGCCGCCGCTCACGTCGACAAGGGTGCCTTCGTCGGGATCGTCTGCCCGGCACGCTGTCGCCGCGAGGTGGAGGCGGCGCTGGCTGACAACGGCGTCGGCTGGAGCAGCGCGCAACGCGGTGAGCTGGGCGGCTCGGTCAACCTGGTGAGTCCGCAGGAGGCGAAAGGGCTGGAGTTCGACGCAGTAGTCGTGGTCGAGCCGGAACAGATCGTGGCCGAGGACGATCGCGGGCACCGGCTGCTCTACGTGGCCTTGACCCGTACCACGGCATATCTGGACATCGTCTGTGTCGCCGATCCGCTGCCGTTGACCGTGCCGCCGCAGCGGAGGCCACCGGCTGCGGACGAGGGGCCAGCACTGTTCACCGACCGAGCGCTCCGCCGGCTCGCCGACCATCTCGCCGGCCAGGTGCGCGGCGCGGCGCCGCGCGCGTCGTGGGGTGCGGTCCTTGACGAGGTACGCCGAGTGCTGGACGCGACGGACTGACCCGGCTCTGCGATCAGCCGCGCGTCGGCGCCGGCCTGCTGATCGCCGAGGAGTCGAGCCGGCGCCCGACCGTCCACTGCACGATGTCGCGCCGCACGTCGGCCTTGGTCGCCCGGCTCGGCACGGCGATGCCGAGGTTCTTGGCGAGCCCCTTGAGCTGCGGCACGGTCATCCGCAGGTCGTCAAGGTAGCGCCCGGCGGCCGCCCGGTCGTCGATCGCGGCCAGATCAGCGCGGACCCTCTCCGGCTCCACCGCCGGCGCCGCCGCGGCCTTCGCCGTACCCCTGCTCTCGGGCGCCACCGACGGCCGCGCCGGCCGATCGGACGTCGCGCCGGTCGCCGCGAGCTGAAGCCGGGCGGACCCGTCGGCCAGCGCGGCCAGTTGGTCCGCCGGAAGGGTACGGAGGAACTCCGCCACCCGCACAAGTACGGCGTGGCTGAGGTCGGCTGGGCTGGTCACGGGTGCTCCTAGTTCCGGATCCGGGCGAGAAACTCGCTGGCGAGCTGCTGCAGCTCGTACTGGACGGTGGGGTTCGCGTTCGGCAGGAGGACGGCGGGTATTCCGTGCTCGCCGGCGGGGGCGAAGAGGGTCTTGTTGTCCCGGATCATCTGCCGGAACACCGGCAGCTCGACGCTGCTGGGCTGGTCGATAAAGTTGCGCTGGGCGATGATCGGCCCGGTGCCGGCGTACTGGATCATCGTGAGAACCACACCGAGAATGGTGGGATTGATCTGCGGAACGACGCCGCCCGCGACCCGGTTGTAGTCCCGCACCAGTTCGGAGAGCTTCTTGCGGAGATAGTCGATGCCGAGCGTGGAAAGGTAATCCGCCTTGGCCGGGATCAGGACGTGATCGCTGGCGACGATCCCGGTCCGGGTGACCATCGTGAAGTTGGGCGGGCAGTCGATCAGGATGGCGTCGTACGCCTGGAAGGCCTTTCCGTCGAGCGCGTCGGCCAGCGCTCGGTGCAGCGGCAGATAGCGCGGACTTCCGTGCTGAAACCGGGAGCCGCCCAACTGGTAGGCGAAATCCAGGTCGGCGTCGACCAGCATGAGGTGCGACGGGACCAGGTCGAGCCGGCCCGAGCCGCTGCGGGCGATCACGTCGTTCACGGCGGGCGGGGTCACCACGTACGGATCAAGCGGCTGGGAGCCGCCGTTGCCGAGCACGTCGCCGAACCACTGGAGGATGGTGCGCTCGTCGGCGAGTTCCTGCTCCCATTGATGCGGCTGGTAGAAGGAGAACGTCAGGCTCGCCTGCGGGTCCAGGTCGATCAGGAGTACGGTGAGGCCGCGCGTCGCCAGCTCCGCCCCGATGTTCGCCGTCAACGTCGTCTTGCCTACGCCGCCCTTGTAGTTGATGACGGAGACCACGCTCCCGGGCTGACGCATGGGCAGCAGCATGCCACGCGCTCCGCCACGATTCCCACCGGGCTATCGCACCGCCGCTCGCCTGCGAGCTACCAGTCCCGCGCCCAGTCCGGTGGTGGCACCACGGCCAACTGCGGCTCACCACTGATGGGCTCCCACGCGTGGACGATGCGGAGGTCCCCGTCGGTCGCCGCGTCCTCGTCGATGGTGACCCGCCCGCTGCTTCCGTCCGCGCTGACCAGCAGCCAATGGCCGGGAAAGAGGCTGCCGTCGTCGACCAGGGCCCGCACCGCGAAGGTGCGGGCCAGGGCGACGGCGAGATCGCGCTCGGTCAGACCCGTGGCGTCTGCGAGCTCGGTGTCACCGCTGAGGATCGAGCCGAAGCCCTCATCCTCGTCGGGCGGCGTCAGCATGGCGGCCGGTCGGGCATCATCCACCGCTCGGTCCCGGATCCGCCCGACGTAGAGGGAATCCGGAGCGATGCCGTACTCCTGATGAAGGAAGCGACGCAGAGCCTCCGCGGGCAGTTCCCTCTCGAAGTGGATCTCGTACCGCAAACCCCACCCCTGACAGCTCTTCTCATCGAGCGCCATGGCAGGCGCGCTGCACTCCTCCACCGCCCGGACCTGTGAGATCCCATCCGGTCAACCGTCGGAGATACCCGCACCCGTGGGACTTGTCCATAGCGGATTATGGGCGACAGTCCTCATAGGCTACGGGAACGCCTCGGCGGCTCGCCCTTGCTAAGCTCCGCCATCCACGATCCTCGCGGGGAGGGATCATGGACGCCGGCGTTGCGGGCGGTGGCGGTTTGCTGGACCCGGACGGTGCCATGGACCGACTGGCGGCCTGGAAGGGGCGGATCGACAAGGCGGCGGCCGACACCAAGGCCATGAGCGACCGCCTTCAGCAACTGCGGGTGACCGCGGTCGACAGCAACGGGCTGGTCGAGGTCACCATCGATTCCGCTGGTGCGCTGGTAGACCTGCGGCTGGGCCGGCAGATCCAGCGGGTTGCACCTGATGTCGTCGCGAGGACGATCATGGACACGATTCGTGAGGCGAAGGTGAACCTGGCCGCCCGGTCGCAGGAGATCATCGCGGAGACCATGGGGACCGAGTCGACGGCAGCGCGCGCGATCGCCGAACGAGTCGGGCATCAGTTCCGCGGCCCGGATCCGGTCGCGGACAGCACCGACACCGACCGAAGCTGGTGATCAGGCTGATGGGCGACGGATTCGCGGTCGACGCGGAGCAGATCCGCACGCACGCTCACCACATCGAGGCGCTGAAGGCGCGCTTTGGGGTGGTCAAGGCCGCCAGCGCGCAGGTCAGGCAGGACGACGCGGAGTACGGGCTGCTGTGCGGCTGGATCTCCGGGGTCCTCGAGAGCAAGCACGTCCGGCAGGACGAGCTGATCGCCTACGTCGAGGAGAACCTGCAGCTGGCTGTCGAGGGACTTCGCCGGACGGCCGAGAGCTACAACTCGGTCGACGACGATGCCGCCACCCTGATCAGCAGAGCGGGAAGCCGGTTGGACGGGTGAGGACGGCGCGATGACCGACGCGTCACTCGTCGCCGACGTGACGTCGACCCGGGAGGTCTGGACGGGCTCCTCCCTCGCCGACGGCTTCGAGGGTCTGGTCGACGCGATCAGGAGTGAGGGCTGGGTCGACGATCTGCTCGCCGGCGCCGCGTTCGGGCTCGACGTCGTGGCCACCGTGATCGACCCGTTCAGCGCGCTGCTGGCCAACGGGCTGGGCTGGGCGATGGAGTACTTCGAGCCGCTGCGGCAGATCCTCGACGACCTCACCGGAATGCCCGACGTGGTGGCCTCGCACGCCGCCACCTGGGACAACATGGCCGGCGAACTGCAGCGCATGGCCGCCGACCTGCGGTCGCGTCTCGACGGGGACCTGCCCGACTGGCAGGGGCAGGCCGCCGAGGCGTACCAGGGGTTGATGGGCCACAACGTCGAGGCCATGAGCGGGCTCGGGGCGGTTTCCACCGCGATGGCGGTGGCCACCCAGGCTGCCGGGCGCCTGGTGGCCTTCACCCGCGACATCGTGTGCGACCTCATCGCCGACCTGGTGGCACGGGTGGTCGTCTGGGCGGTCGAGGCCATCTTCGTCGTCACGATCCCGGTGATCGCCGCGCAGATCGCGGCGGCCGTCGTCAAATGGGCCGCGCGCATCCTCACCTACGTCACCGCACTGGTCACCAGCCTGACCAACCTCTCCCGGCTCATCAACGGATAAGGCGTTCATGGCGAAACCAAAGACGCCCGGCGGCGCGGACGGTGGTGACGGCACCACCGGGGGGCCATCGAGGAGCCATGGCGGCATCGACGCGAGCAACGGCATCTCGAGCGCGCACCAGGCCATTGCCCAGGCCGCGCAGTCGGGCCGCCCCGGGGGTACCGGCCAGGGATCCAACAGCCCCACCACGCCGACGGTGCCCGGCAGGACCACCCCACCGACCGCGCCGCCCGCGGCGGGCGACATCCACCACAGTGCGACGTCGAGAAAGCACATCATCGAGGGCGACGGCGGCCGGCAGGGTGGCCACCTCGCGGGCACCGGCTTCTCGAAGAAGACCGAGTTCCCCAAGGACTGGGACGAGGCGAGGATCCTCGATGCGACGCACCAGGTGACACAGCAAGGCCCGCCGGCGAAGGGCCCGTACCTGACCCAGGACGCCGACGGCAATCCGGCGTGGGCATACGACTACAGAGGCGTGGTCGACGGTGTCGAGGTCAAGACGATCGTGCTCGCCGGCGGCGAGGTGCGCACCGCCTTCCCGACCGACCCCGACGACCCGGGCGTCATCACCAACCCGACCGCGCCGAACCCCGCTCCGAAGGGCGTGCCGATAGGCAACCCGCCCCGTTACAGTCACCCCGATGTGGGTGGTGACGGCAGTTGGACGTGGGAAGGTCCGAAGGGCAACAAGATCATTAGAGTGGTCCAGGACGCTCAGGGGAACGTCACCACAACAGTGCTCGGCGACTACAGGAAGAAATGAGCGCCATGGACGAGAAGACCTACGCGGCGGTCACCGACATGTGCGCACGGCTCGCGGGCCGGCTGTCCGACGACACCCTGGGTGCCCTACGCGATCAGTACGCCGCGGGTGAGTGGGACCTGGCCGACGCGACACTCCTGCTCAACCTGGCGTACGAGGTCGTCGCCATCAGCCCCGAGGAACGGGACCTGATCCGTTCCTTCCTCGGCGACCCCGACGACCCCGCCCTGCTCAACGTGCCGGTCATCGCCGAGGTGCCCCCACCGCCGTACCGGTTCAGCCCGACCGGCCCCGCGAACGCCCCCGACCCGACCCGGGCGGACACGTTCCTGTCCACCGAAGCCCCGCGGCGCCGGGGTCACAGCCTGCATCGCGCCTGGCGGGACCCCTTCGACGGCGCCCCGGACGGAGCGACGTGGTTGTACGTGCTGCGGGTGGCCGACGGCACGGACGAACTCAAGATGCACTCCGGCCTGACCTCCAAGCTGTGGACCTCCCTACGGGAGAAGTGGCAACTTGAGGTCGTCGCCGACAGTTCACCGCTTACGCCGTACCAGGCCGCCGCGCTGACCGCCGCACACCCGGTCTGGGCCGCCTGATCCCAAGGTCGAGGGTGAGTGGGCAGTCGGCGCTTCGGAAGTGTGGATCTCACGGTGTTTCCGGCCTGACCCACCGGGGGTTGTGCCGGCTGATGACTTGCCGTGATGACCGCGAGACTGAACGACGTGACCGGACGGATGAAGCGGCCTGAGCCGCAATCAACCGGCTACCGATCTGCGTATGCGGCGAGCTCACCGGGCCAGGTCTTCCTCGACAACGGGAGCCTGCGCAGTGCGAAGGACGGGCGGCCCTACGACACGTCCGGCGCGGGCACCATCCTCAGTGGCGACCGCCGAGCGATCTTCGTGATGGACCGGAACGGCAACGTCTACGCGTCCACGTACCAGAAGGTCGGCGACCTCCACCACTCGGCGCTCGGCGGTCTATGTTCTTGCCGGCTCGCTGAGTGGCGACGCAACGGGTCCCATTGCTCCACCCAGATGTGCGCTCTCCGACCGTCCTCCCTGCAACGAGGAAGATCATCTGGGTGGCAGAATGCCGCTCATGATCTCCCCTGACCCCGATGCCGTTCCCACACCAACCCGCCGGCTCGTCTACGGGCACGCTCAGTTGCACGACTGCCTCGCCTTCGCTGACGCCGACACCGCCGCCGAGGAGGCGGCGGAGATCGAGGCGATCGCTGCGGCGCGCACCTGGGGTGAGGCGCGACGGCTGGACACCCGCCACATCGGCAACCCGGTACGCGACGGCGACGAGGACGACGAGGCCCGCTCGCCGTCCGACGACGCCGCCTTCGACCTCAACGACGTCCCGTCGGTGCGGGAGGGCGACTGGCCGCCGATGGTGACCGCCCGGGCGCTCGAGCTGCTGCCCAGTGACCTGCTGGCCCGCTACGCCGGTGCGGCGAACACCGTCTTCAACGGCCCGTACGCCGAGATCCCGGTGGCCCGGGAGGCGGAGCTGGTGGCCGAGCTGCGCGCGCGTCAGCTCGAGGTGACCCGGGACGATCACCTGATCAACCTCCTGGACGGTCGCGGCTTCAGCCCTCTCGCCTGATGGCGTCGGCCGCGCCCGGCCTCGGCACGGCGCGGCCTCAGAGATGTCCCCAGGCGAGCTGCCGCTCCTGACCGGCACGGCCCCGGCTCTGCCGGTTCCTCGGGTTGTCGCAGATTAGGCAGCCGTAGCCGACGGTGGGCTGACCACGCCGTCCCACCTCGAACCGGACGAGGGTGCGCGAGCAGCGGCCGCAGTCGTCGCCGAGTTGCCCGCTGCCGGGAGCGATGCGGGGACGCCGCCGCTGGGCCCGGCGTACCGCGTCGGCGAAGGCCGGGTGCCGGGTCCGCAGCACCACGCCCGCGCAGGGCGTCGAGGGCGGCGATGACCGCCTGACGGGTGTCCGGCCACCGCTGACGCGGACGACGGAACCACTGTCGAGCCGGCACCGGTGAGCCGGCCCACCGCGTCGTGCAACGCCGAGCGCCCCAGGATCCAGCCCAGCTCGGCCACAAAGTCGGTCTGCCCGAACAGTACACCGAAGGTGTATCCGCCCAGGCCTGCCGCGTACCGCTGGACCGTCTCCACCGGCACCCCCGCGAGCCAGTCGCTCCACTCCACGTACGCCTGCCGTAGCTCTTCGAACTGCTCGACGAGTTCGCCGTCCGGCTCGGTCCGGCGGTCGAGACCGCTGCGCAGCGCCACGAGCCCGATGGTGGCGAGGGCCGCCTGCTCGTCGTCCAGGCTCTCCTCCTGGTCGGTCATCCACAGTTGCAGCACGACCCAATAGAGGAGGTCGGACCAGTCGGTTGAAGCCTCTCCCTGGATGAGCATCAGCTCATGAACCTGCCCTCGCGATACCACCTTAGGAGATCCACCAGTTTCGTGCGGACGGGGAAATCCCTCACGTCCTGGGCGACGCCGATTAGCTGCTCGCGAAAGTCTTCGTGTGCGCCCATCGCCGGATCCTCTGAGGTGCCCTTGGCGTAGAGGACGAAGAAGGTTGCCGGACGGCGGTCGACCTTAGGCCGGATCACCCGGCCCATACGCTGGATCATCTGGCGTTTACTCCGGCTCCCCGCCATGATCACACCGACCTCTGCCTGCGGGACATCAACCCCCTCGTCCAGGACCCGCGGGGCAGTCAACACCTTCACCTGCCCGTGTTTGAAGGCCGCAAGCCGATGCTTGCGATCCTTGTGGCGCAGGGCACTGGTGAAATCCAGGGCGGGGACGCCGTTGCGGCAGAGCACTGCCGCCGCTTCTTCGGCGCTGGCCGTGGTCTCGCCGAACACCAGCCCTTGGTTGGCAACCGCCAGGACCGGTGCCAGGGACGCGAGAGCTTCCTGCTTGCGGCCACAGTCTGCCAACAACTGACGCCGCTTACTGAACGCATGCAGGTACCGCCGGGCGTCCGCCGTAGCACTGGCGTTTCCGTGGCCCCCTTGACTCAGCTCATTGACGTGGGCCATGAACTCACCGAACGGCTCGCCGGGGCAGCCGTAATCGAGGATCAGCCGACCACGTAGGGCCCTGGCCCGCTCGTCGTAAAAATCGTACTGCTCGCGTTCATCCGGGGTGAGTTCGGTGCCGAGGAAGCCCACGCGAAAAGGCGCAAGGATCTCGTCGGCCAGACCACGCTGGTAGCTGCAGCCCATGACCACGTCGCCGAAGTAGGGCTCAAGGAACTCCTGCAGACCGTCGTCTTCACGCGCATACGTCGCCGTCAGCCCCAGTCGGGCACCGAACTCTGGCTCGAGGGCCATGGCAAACGTCTTGGCCCCGTACCGGTGCACCTCATCGGCTATGAGCAGTCCAGCCGATCCCGGCCGCAGCATCTGGTGCCTGCGTGCGGAGTGCACGATGGCTACTAGCACGGGGTGGTCGTCGAACGAGTCCTTGTGGCCGTCACCGAATCGTCCGACACGAGTGACCCGAAGGTCACGGCGCAACACCTCGTACCACTGGTCGAGCAGTTCCCGCCCAGGCACGAGCACCAGCACCTTCTCACCGGCGTCCACCGCCGCTGCTGCTGCAAGGACCCCAACGGTGGTTTTGCCCGTCCCAGTGACGGCCTCCACGACGCCACGTCGGCCGCCGGCCTGCCACTCGGCGAACGCCTCGGCCTGCCAGGCACGAGGAGCCTTGCCGACGTAGCACCGCGGGCTTGGCGCCGCTGCAGTAGTCGAAAGCGTCAGGCGGTAATGCGGCGCTTGATCGGTGAGGCGCCAGATCCGAGGAGTGCCGCCGTCATGAGCGAAGGTCTCCTGGCTGGCGTACAACAGCCGGTTGACGTCCGTCGTACTCACGTCGAGCAGGCCCATGCGCTGCAGCCCCGTCACCAGCTGCCGCTTGTGTTGGCCGGGCCGCTCCGCCAGTAGCTGCCACAGCGCCAACCACGTTCGCTCCCGCTGCACCCGTTGCCCTCTCGTCAACAGTTCATCACTCCCGTGGTCGCCAAGCCGTCGTCCAGCCACAGGCGCACCTCGGGGTTTGGTCAGTTCGACGGACCGCGGTGTGTGAAGCCGCGGGCCAGCACAATGCGACGCAACTGGCGTACGCCGAGTTCGAAGTCCTCGACATCGCTCGGCTCGACGTCTGGGCCCAGTGCGACATAGGCAGCCAATGCCTCGTCGAGTGCCTCCAGCACGGCAGTTTCGGCGCAGGCAGTGTCGTCACTGCTGTCTGCCGTCGCCAGTGGGGAGGCCCACGGGCTCCCCAGCTCCTGGGACGCGGAGTCGGCGAATATGAGCCACTCGGCCTGCCCGGGCGTGATACCCAACTCGTCGGCCCATCCGGTCAGCAGCACCAGGTATCGGCGGTAGTGCCCAACCTGCCAGTTCAAGCTCACCGAGCAGGCGGCATGCCGCCACAGCCAGCGCTGTACCAGACGGTCGAGCACCAGCGCCGGCGCCTCGTTACCGCTGCAGAAGAAGAGGTACTTGGTCGCGAAGGCGACGCCGAGGTAGCGCAGCCGGTTGGCCTTCAGCCAGGCCAATGCCTCAGCACCGCCGTCCCGGCGGACTCGCAGCGCCGCCTCGAGGAGAACGCCTGGTGCATCAGGGTTCTCGCGCAGGACCCGGGCCGTCCGGAACGCGCCATATCCGATCGGCCCGTAGCCCCACACCATCGCGCTGACGAACGCTTGGACCGCCTCGGCCTCGCTCTCGCCGGCGCGGCGCCCTCGCTCCGCCACGACGTCGCGATCGATCTGGTCCGGTAGTTCGGCGAGAAGGTCATGATGGTCCGGCAGCGTTGCCTGCCACGTGGACCGGTTCCACCTCATAGCGCGCTGAGGTTGCCGTCCTGCGGCGTCCCAGCTCACGAACAGGTCCCGTAGGCGATCCGGGAGGGGAAGGGCAGAGTCGTCCGTGGTCACGTCATGCTCCAGTCGTCCGGGAGGCGGGCCGGGTGGCCCAAGGACCAACGTCAAGTCAGGTCGTCCAGGTCAGCGGTGGGCGGCCGAGAAGGACAGGAACGGACTGGGCGCGCCGCTCCACGACACGTACAGCGCTTCCCGGGCGCGGGTGCTGGCGACGAAGAGCAGACAGCGCTCCCGGAGCAGGTCGCTGTCGTGCTGCACGTGATCGACCTCGCTGGGCGTGATCTCCTTGGCAAAGGGCACCGCCTTGGCCGTGGCCCCCACCACCGCGACGCAGCGGAACTCCAGACCCTTCATCGCGTGCATGGTGGCGAGCCGCACCCCTTCGACGTCCGGGCCGGGCTGGTCCCGGACCCAGACGGCCGGCACGCCGGCGGCGGTCAACTCGTCGTACACGCTGCGCAGCGTCGTGGTGAACCGAGCGCAGACGGCGATCTCGCCGGGCCCGACGCCCTGTTCCTGCCACTCCCCCACCCGCTTGATGAGGGCCGCGACCTCGGCCTGCGACGTCGGATGCCCCTGGGCATGCGGGCGCTTGCCGTGCAGCAGCGAGCGGTATCCGGCGAGGCTGTCATCACCCTCGCCACCGAGGTCCTCAACCCGCGACCCGACGAGCACGCCGGCCGACCAGGTGAGGATCTCCTCAGTGCTGCGGTAGTTGACTCGAAGGCGACTGCTCCGCCCGGTGACGGAAATGCCGAGGGCGTTCAGCGAAACCCGAGAGTCGTAGATTCGCTGGTGCGGGTCGCCGGTGATGAAGAGGTCGTCCGGGCCGGGCACCACCGCGGCCCGCAGCACCCGCCACTGCGCGGGATGCAGGTCCTGCGCCTCGTCCACGACGACGTGGTCGTACCCGTGGACGGTGAGGTCGGCGGCGCCGAGCAGCTGCGCCGCACGCGCGCAGATCTGCAGGTGGGTGGCGGTGCCAGCCGCTGAAAGTTCCTTCTGGAACATGTCCACGGCGTCCCACACCTGGTCGCGCTGCCTCGGGCCGAGCGCCGACCCTCGGCCGCGGCGACTGGCCGCGCGGTACTCCTCCCGGCTCTGCACATTGTGCGCGAGGACCACGTGCCGGAACTCCTGGGCAAGGAACTGCTCGGTCCAGGGCAGCCTCAGCCTCCCGCACACCCGCCGCCAGACCTGCCGCTCGTCCACGTCGCCGATCGGGGTCGGCACCCGTCCGACGAGGGCCCGCACGGTGCGGTGCGCGACGGCGTTCACCGTCGTCACCTCCACCCGCGCCAACTGCTCCTCGTCGTCGAGGAGCAGCGCCAGGTTCTCCCGCAGGGTCGCGGCCAGGGCATTGGTGTACGTGGTGAGCAGGATGCGGCTGTCAGGTGTACGGGAGAGCAGGTGCCTGACCCGGTGCAGAGCGACCACCGTCTTCCCGGTGCCGGGCCCCCCTGTCACCTGGGCTGGCCCGTTGTAGGAGACCCGGTAGGCGACGCGGCGCTGCGACGGGTGGAGGAAGACGCGCCAGGCGGCGAAGGGTTTGTCGAGGACCTCGGCGAGTTCGTCCGGCCGGGTCACCAGGGTGATGCGGTTGGCGGTGTTGGCGATTGCGACGGCCAGGCTCTCGCTCAGCTCCGGCGTCGCGTCCGCCGGCCGGCGCTCGGCGACGACGTCGCGGTAGACCTCGTCGGGCGTGAAGCCCTCGGCGAGGTACTGCAGCACCTCGAACTGGTCTTCGGGCAGCAGCGTGCCGAAGGCGTCCAGCTGGGGCTTGTCGATGATGGTGCGTACGGCGCGCAGCACCTGGTCGTCGATGCCGAGGTCAAGCAGCACTGTGTCGGAATAGCGGGCGAAGAGCAGCGTCGGCGCCTCCGCCGCGGCCTTCTCCAGCGTTGGTGTGAGCTGCTCGATGGCGACGACGTTGCGGACCTCCAGCGCCCGCGTCGCCGTGTTCACCGTGTAGAGCCGCTTCGCGGCCCAGGTGTACGCGTCGTCGTGCCGCACGACGTTGAGCAGCAGGAAGGTGTCGCTGCCGTCGTCGGGCGCCAGCACCACGCCCCGCCAAAAGTCGTTGATGCGGATGGTGCGCATTCGCGGGTCACGGGCGTTGTTCACCGACTCCAGGTGCAGGCCCTTGTCGGCGTGCAGCTCGGCGATGCTGAGCTGCTGGAACTTGTCCATCGCCTTACGTACGCCGGCCTTGACCGGCTTTTCCAGGACGTCGAAGCTCTGCCAGAAGCTGTTAGCGAAGGCGAGCTGGGGCACGAAGGGTCTCCAACGGGTGGCGCGCGGCGGAATGAGGCGAGGCCGAAGGATAGGGCACTAGTCAGACCTCCGGATGCGCGGCCTGCCGGTGGAACCAGCCAAGATGCTCGATCAGCGCCTCGCGGGACTTGACGTTGACGAGGACGTCCAGAGGGAAGCCGGGGCGGAGTGCGAGCTTCGCCGAAGCGATCTTCACGCCCGGCAGCTCGTTCAACCGCTGGCGGAACTGCTCCCGGAGGGCGATGTCGTCGAACGGCGGTCGGGCAGTCAGGTGCTGGAACACGATTTCGAACTTTCCGCTCGGATAGATCGTCGCGGGCCAGATGTTGCCGAGTTCGTGGTCCTTACCGCGCGCCATCAGGAAGCACGAGGTCTCGCCGCCGGAACCGTAGAGCAACATGCCGCCCATACCAGCCCAGGCTTCGAGCACCGCAACCGTGCCGTGCGCGACCTGCGCATCCTGAAGGTCCGTCAACTGCTCGAGGAACCGATCGTCCAGCGAACTGTTGCGCCGGGACCGTGGTCGGAGAAGCTGGTCGGGCCCGTCCTGCTGCGGCATGCCGGCAAGTTGCGCCAGTTCCTCGACACCGATGCGCTGCGCCTGGGTGGCCCAGCCGAACTTGTCGAACTCGACACCCTCATCCCGCAGCAGGTCCTGTGGAGAATCGGTGCGGGACGGGTCGAGCCAGCGGAAGTTCGGCGCGATCACGCCCTCGGCTTGGAGGACCCGGTGCGCGTTCGGCGCGGGATGGTTGGCTAGCCGGGCACCCACGGATACAGGGTTGGTGCCGATCAGCGCGGCCAGATCGCCGTACGCGGTCCAGGAGCCGGCGGGCAGCGCGGCGAGCGCCGTGTTCATGACGTCCCAGGGCACCTCGGACTTGTTGCCCGCCTCCTCGGTGGGGCCGGGCCAGGTGGCGATGATCCGTTCCGCGAGCGCATCGGCACGGGCGTGGATCTCGGGACGTCCCCAGCGCTTCTGGTCGGCGATCTCCCGGTTGAGCGCAATCCCGCTCTTGCCAAGTTGGGCCCGCTTGACCAGGAAGGAGCTGTTGCTCAGTTCCGCGTTGTAGCCGGTCAGGGTCAGGTTGCCCAACGTGTGGACCAGGGCCTCGTGCGCCTCGGCGAAGCTTTCCTCCCCCTGCAGGTCCTCGCTCAGCATCTGCCGCCACTCTGCAGTCGGGCTCTGCGGCATGACGTGTTCAATGGTCAGCGATGCCGGCGACACCGGTTCCTTGCTGCTGTACGACTCCTCCAACCACTGAAGTACCAGCTTGCGCTGGGTCGCGCGCCCATTGAGATAGAACGGGATGGACCGCACCGCTTCCCGGAGGCTGGCGTCGGTGGCGTAGTACTTCCGGCCGACCGACAGGTATGCCCGCACCGCCTCGTCGATCGGCAGGTCCTTACGCATGTCGGTCACGATGCGCAGCAGGACCCGGTTGATGCTCGCAGTGGCGCGACCGATCAGCAGGCGCCGGATGAAGTAGCTCTCGACGTACAGCATCGCCGAAGCGATCTGCGCAGAGGTCGCGGTCCCCTCCTTGCGGCGGTCCAGCAGGTGCAGCAGCAGCGGCAACACGGTGGTCGTGTCCCACGCGTTGAGCCGGGCCAGACGCCGCCGTACCTCCGGGTCCTGCTCCTCGTCAGGGTGCAGGATGATCCGCAGGAGAGCACCGAGGCGGCAGAATCGGCGCACCTCGGCCTCAATCTCCGCCTCGGTGTGCAGGCCGTTGAGCCGCGCCTGCTGGCCGACGTAGGTGTCGGTCTGCTTCACCTCGGGGTTTCGGTGCACCAGGTCCAGCCAGAACAACTGCTCGAGCTCACTGGAGTCCAACTGCTTCTGCAGCGGGAACCACAGCGAGTCGTAGACCGCCTCGCCGCGGTTGGGCAGCCGCATGAACAGGTAGTTACGCAGCAGGTCGGCCTGGGTGAGCTTCAGGCCGGTGTTGTTGAGCGACTCGAAGATCCGGTAGACGTTGTCGCCGGCATTCGCCACGACCGAGACCAGCGCCATCCCCGAGATGACCGCGTCCTCGATGCGCTCGATGTCCATCGGGTCGTCCGGGTCGTCGACGGCGACGAGCTGGGCCGCGAAGAACCGGTACGCCGCGCCCACCTGGTCGCTGCCGCCGGCCTGTGGCGTGGCCTCCAGGCATGCCTCGTAGGCGGCGCGATCGGCCTGGGTGGGGACGAGCTTCAACCGATGAGCCGGTTTGTACTTGTTGATCAGATATTCCTGATCGATGCGGTCCCGGTGGTCCGGGTCCTCACGCTTGGCCCGGTGGTCGCGAATGGCGCAGAGCAGGATCGACAGGGTAGTCAGGCGCTGCTGGCCGTCCACCACCAGGAACTCAGAGACCGAGGGCCCGTTTGTGGGGCTGGGTGCGAGCACCAGGGAGCCGATGAAGTGCGTAAGGTTCCGGTTCTCGATCCGCTCCTCGGCCAGCTTGCGGATGTCTTCCCACAAACGTCTGAGCTGGGAGTCCGTCCACGAGTACGTCCGCTGGTACAGCGGCACCCGATACTGCTTCGCGCCCTCGAGCAGCTCCCGCAGCGTCGTCTCGTGTGCCGCAACCATGCACTGACTCCTCGTCTCTTCACGGTTTCCGACCAGTCAGTGCAGGCAATCCACTGCGGGGCGGAGCAGCCCACGATAGGCGGAGTTCGAAGGGGTTCCCCCAGGATCGTTCTGTCGGCTTTGCGACACATGTTGGACGCATACCAGCTTGGTGAGCACCTCGCAAGAGGCCCTCCTCCGAACAGGCTGGACCAGCCCACCGGTCAGCGGTTCCATGTGGACGGCCGGCCGCTCGGAAGCGCACCCGGCACCGCGAAAGAATCAAGCAGCACGGACGCGGTTGCGGCTCACAGGTCCGCCGGCCGCGCGAGGCAGGCGTCAGCGCTTCAGTTCGGCAGGCGACGCATCGGAGGGCGACATCACCAGCAGGGGTTCGATCGGCGACTGGTACGCCGACGCGGAAATGCGAGGCACTGCGGATCACGGCCGCGATTGGGAGAACGACGACACCTCGGATCGCACACCCGACTCCTGGCTCGACGACCTGAGGATCGCGTCGCCTCCGTACTCGCCAGGCGGTGGCGGAGGTGAAGCGCGGCGGTCCGGGACGGATGGAGCCCCACACCGTCCGGGAACGTCCTGTCAGTGCATGCCCTGCAAGGCCCGACTTCGCAAGGCGGCGGGCAATTTCGGGCCATCCCTCGCCACAGCCGCACGCGAGCTGCTGAGCACGATGCCGGGTGCGAAGGACAGCACCTTGGCCCGCCATCTGCGGAGCTCGGGTTGGCCGGATGTCACCGCAGAGCAGGTCGGGCGGGTGCTGCAAGGCTTGGACCGTCGGCAGCCACAGCGGCGTCCCGCCCCGGCCATGAAGAACCCGCTGAGGTCACAGCGCCTTGCGGACGCCGCAAAGGCGGCTCAGGGCAAGCACCCAAGGCTGGGCATTCGTAAGGTGACACAGAAGCTCCGGAAGTCGGGCTGGCCTGCCGTGACCGAGGACGAAGTGCGCGCCGCACTTGCTGCACCGCTCCGCCCCGCAAGCCTCACTCCCTCGATACCCGCCCGGCCGCTGCCCACCCCACGGACTCGCCCGGACGCCTGCCCGGCATGCGGAGTGGTCGTGGGGCAGTTGGGCTTGTGCCGCTGCTCCTGAAGCGCCGCGGTCGACAAGCAGGACTTGAGCACGTTTGTCGGCCCATTGACACTGCGACCTTCCCCGATCACCCTGGGTGTTCTGACCCATGCGGTACGTCAGCACCGGGGGTGGGCGTGGACATCGAGTCGCTCGTACGTTCCCTCAGCCAACCGTCCAGACTGGTCGTCGACTCCTCCCCTCACCTTGTCGACGCCGTCGAGAAGTACGCCAAGGACGCCGCCGCGAAGAACGATGCGTACCGGTACGGCAAGGCTTCCGTCCCGGTGACGATCGGCCCGACGGTGGGGACCAGTCCGGCGCAGGTGCTGCACGAGCTGGGGGTGGCGACCACGCTGTTGACCGCGTCGCCGTTGGCGCAGGTGGCCCGGCACTGGGCGCATGTCCGCTATTGCGCGACGCTGACCCGGCAACGCGGCATGCTCGGCCTCACTCCGTCAGCCCAGAGCCTCGTGTACCACCACAAGGTGACCCAGTCCGAGCAGTTGGGCATCGGCCTGGCCCTGGTGGTGGCGAAGAAGGTGCTGCAACGGCAATACCGCCAATGGACCTTCTTCGCGGTCGACGCGGAGGTGGCGCTGAAGGCAGGGTTCATCGACGGGGCGGGCGCGGTGGAACGCACCACGAAGAGCCAGAAGCGTCCGGACTATTTCCTGGTGGGGCACCACAGTTCGGGTCGTCGCAGCCGGATGAAGATCGTGGTGCTGGAATGCAAGGGCACCCACCAGCCGCCGAGCTTTGCCTACGGTCAACTGGCCCGGGCCGCCGTGCAGGTGAGGACGCTGAATGTCGGTGGGCGCCGCCCCCCGGCACTGATGGTGGCGTCGTGCCTGGCCGGGCGTCAGATCACCTCGTACGTCCTCGATCCGCCGGGGGATGACGAGTTGTGGGAGGGCGACCCCGACGGCTTCGACGAGTTGCTGCACGGCCGCCCGGAGGACCACCACTGGCGGACCCGGCCCGCCACGGCTGACGAGGCACGGACCTGGCCGGCGTCGGTTGAGGACGCCGGGCCGCCCGGCACCACCGGCCCGACCCCGGCGGACGAGCTGCCGCTGGGAGCGCCCGAGGTGTTCGACGTGCCCGAGGAACAGCGCGGTTGGTTCACCCAGATCCTGACTCGTGCGGTGGCGGCCACCGCACTGCTGTTCGCCGGCGACAGCGCCACCGCCCGCCATTACGCGACACCGCGGCAACGCGGTGACGAGGAAGCCCACACCGGCCAACTGATGCTGTTCGAGTTGGACCCATCGTGGGCGGCGAGCACCGCCACGTCGCAGCCCGTGGCGGACGACCTGCGTGCGGAGGGCACTCTCTACCGCGCGCCGCTGCCGCACGGCAAGACCCTGGAGGTGTTCCGCGGCGTGGAGAGCAGCCTCTACCGCCACCTCGCGGACGGCCAGGTCGCCGCGTACCTCCGGGCGGCACCGTTGATCCGCCGCCAGTGGTCGCGGTCTCGGCCGCGCGACGGGGTGGTGTCGCTCGGCCGGGACGGCACGGTCCTCACCATCCGCGTCACCGACCGGCGCCGCTGAGGCGCCGGTCCCGCCCCTCAGTGGGCGACAGTCCGGACGAAGACCGCCCAGGAGTCGGGCGGGAAGGCGAGCACCAGCCGGCCGCGGTCCTTGCTGTCGCGTACGGCGAAGACGCCGGGCAGGTTGTCGGCGACCTCAACGCAATTGTCGCCGTTGTCGCCGCTGCGGGTGCTGGTGCACCACCGAGCGCCGGTCAGCTCAGCCATGGTGAACCTCCTCAAGGATCTTGACGATGAGTCGTCGGGACTCGTCCTGCTCCAAGGCCAACGATTCGAGGCTGGCCCAGGCCTCCTCGTACGCGGCCAGTTCCACCGGACGGTCGAGGTAGAGCGCCCCGGTCAACGACTCGCTGTACACGACCGGCGGTTCGGGCTCGACCCGGCTGCCGAGCGGGAAGTCGAGCAGCACCAACGCCCCGGGCGACGGCACCGACGTGCAGGCCGGCAGCGAGCGGCACCACCCGGATCGTGACGTGCCGCAGCCGGCCCACCTCCAGCAGATGCCGAAGCTGTTCCGCCATCGTGGCCGGGCCGCCGACGACGAGCAACAGCACCGCCTCGGAGAGCATCAGGTCGAGCCGAGGCGATGGGGGCAGTCGCCCCAGCAGCAGGGCCTGCCGTTGCAGCCGTACCTCGACCAGGCGTTCCCGCTCGTCGACGGTGAGGCCCGCGCGGTGCTGGCACAACGCGGACGCGTACCCCCGGATTTGCAGCAGCCCGGGGACCAGCGCGTCGTCGTACTCGCGGAGCCGGCCAGCGGCGGCCGCCAGCCCGACGTACAGCTCGAACCAGTCGCGGACGGTGTCGCCGTAGGAGTGCCACCAGCCCTTCGCCCGCGTCTCGCCGCCCAGACCTGTCAGCGCCCCGGTCAGCTCGGGCGTCACGCCGTACAGCTCGCACATCACCCGCACGTCGAGCCCGCGCATCACGCCGATGCCGCTCTCGATCCGCCACACCTTCTGCCAGCTGCACTCAAGGGCCTTCGCCGCGCCGTCGAGAGTCATCCGCGCCTCGGTCCGCAGCTCCCGCAACGCCCGCCCAAGCTGCCGACGCGGCCGTCGACCCCACCCCGTCAGCCATCCGCGCCCCTCCCCTAAACCACGCCGCCACCCGCCGCTGAGGGCGGCTCGTAACGAGCGCGCCGTCGCACCGCGAGGTCACCACCTGATCGGGTACGACGACCTCGGCCGACTCCCGCCGGCAGCGCCCCGGCACGTCCCCGTCCGGCGCCACCTGCCCG
The DNA here is from genome assembly GCF_036902725.1 of Micromonospora psammae. NCBI lineage: Bacteria > Bacillati > Actinomycetota > Actinomycetes > Micromonosporales > Micromonosporaceae > Micromonospora > Micromonospora psammae. Next base: position 22,707 of record NZ_JBAKHM010000028.1, read on the forward strand.
ACCAGGTCCACTCGACCGGCCCCGGCCGCAAGAACCACTTCCACCGCCTACCCATGCCGCATCCCGCTCCCGCTGCGTCTCGCATCTGAAGAGTAGGCACCGGCGAGGGCCTGCAGTCGCTCGATTCGGCACTCACCGGCGTAAGGTATGGCCGTGTCGCGTTCTTTCTTGGTAGTCCTCGGTGACCGCGAAGCCATCGCGTGGGTCCTGCGCGAGCAACGGATGGCCTTCCCCGCGACTCCACGTGCCGAGGTCGCCGCACTTGCCGCCGACGACCGCCTGTTCCTCTACGCGACGCGTGGCGCGTGGCGTAACCCCACCCGGGATCGCGGCCGGATCATCGGTACGGCCACAGCCCTATCCTCCGCCCAGATGCTGGACAAGCCGGTCGAGATCGCCGGCCGCACATTCGTCTCCGGCTGCGACCTGCGAATCGAACGCCTGGTGCCGTATCCGGGTGGCCTGGAGTTGCAGCCAATCGTCGAGCAGCTGTCCGCCTTTCCCAAGCCGGAGGCTTGGAGCATCTATTTGCGGAGGCCACTGCTGGCACTGTCAACATCGGACGTGAACTTGCTTGATCACCACCTGAACGTTCTGCTAGCTACGAGGCCCCAAGCTCTGCCGACCTACCCGTCCGCGACTGCGGCAGGAAGGATTTAGAAAGCAAGTTGGACACGGAGGGCCCGAGAAAGCTTTCTGGGGCACCGCATGTCAGTGCCGTCTAACCAGGTCGGACTTGGCTTGCTCGGCGAACGTCGACTCCGCCTGCCTTTGCCGAGGAATAGCTGGGGCAGCCGGGTGGCGGAGGCCGTGCCCAGGCGGCGGTTCGAGGATGCTCTTGTACTCGCCACCGGACGCCTGATTCTCGACCATGCGGTCGTAGGCGTCGAGGATGAGGACCTTAGTCAGGTAACAGCCATGGTTGGCCTCGTCTGACCGCATGAGGACGGGAAACGCATCCATGACGTACTCAACCTCGTCGTGGGCGAGCCCATACAAATGAAAGAATGCGGCGTCGAGCTCAGCGCGTATGACTTGGCGTCGAGCCTCATCCCAACGGAACGGCGGTCCGGCATACCCGAGATCCTCGGCGTAACCGGCGATGTCCGTGCTGGTGTACGTCAGCTCCGCTACCCGGTCGACGAACCAGCGAGTTCCACCGGGGAACGCGTGGAAGGCAGCCAACGGCGGCACAGGGAGTTGGTAGAGGTAACCGTACGTCAGATGGGTACCCGCGATCTTTTGCCTAAGAACGTAATCAAAGACGAAGGAACTCAGGCAAGCCTGAAGAAGGGCTGCAGTGTCGGCGTCCTCGGGAAGCATCAAGGGGTTGGTGTGGCCCACCCCGTAATCCGGCAGCACCGCACTGACCATCGTCCGCATGTTTCCCGAATGAGTAATGTCGCGCCACCCCATCAGCCATCGACTCCCCCACCCGCGATCAGCAAGCCGAGACCTGACGCCCAGGTCATGGATGACGTTGCCCTTCTTGGTCCGCTTATCGGTAGGGACGTCGAACTCCGGGACCCAGTACCTCGGCATTGGCACGCATTCCGGCTCGTCATGCTGCTCAGGAGTCAGACGCGGCAGCGTACCCACGTTGGCCTGGGCCTCGGTCTGCCCCTCGTATGTACCCAAGCGGTGATCGAAGTGGTGGAGCATCTTTGCCTCATACAACGGCAGCATCCGCTGTTGATCACGCTGGAAGATGTTGCCCGCAAGGGTCCAACCATCGGCCTCCAATTCATCCCGGGTGCGGAACAGATGGGAATCGTTTGACATGTGAAACATTGTCATGAACGAGAGGCCCCATGGGTTGCCCTTCGGGTCGCCGTCTCTGATGAGCACTGGCATCCGACGGTAGATGCCAAGGGTGATCTCGGCATCGCGGCGGGAGCGGAAAACAGGGAGGGTGCCGGTGTTGGGGTTGGCGAGGAGGATCTCCTCGGGCGGCATGGCGAAGCGACGGCTGTCAAGGTCAGCGATGTAGCGGGTACCGAAGGCGAAGGAGGCCCTGTCCACCTGGTCACCCGTGCCAGTGACGGTCAGGAGAGCGAAGCGGACAGAGTGGTGCACATCTCGGCTCAGGATGAACGCCTCATTCTCGAACTCCAAGAACGAGGCGAGACGCCCCTTCCGTACGAGGTCGGAGAAGAAGGGCGCCGTCGTGGCGTCGGTCGCGATGCCCGTGGGCAGCACCACGCCGAAGCGGCCGCGCGGCGCGATGGCGAGGGAGGCGGTCTCGGCGAAGACGGCGTATGTGTTGACGTCGCCCCTGCCCGCGAGCGGGTAGCGGCCGGAGTCGCGCAGCAAATGGCTGATGCCTTCGGCCATCCGGCGGGCAGCCGTGAACTCGGCGTGCAGCGCCCGGTGCGCCTCCTCCTGGCTGTTCCCTAGAGCGTTGATGAGCTTCTCACGAGCGGCCTTGTTGGCAGCCTTAGCGATCCTTTCGCTGCGGGTGGCAAAGAACTCCTGCTCCTGGAGCTTCACGCGCTCCCACGGTGGGTTGCCGAGGACGCAGCTGAATCCGCCGGCCCATCCCGTCGCCGGGTTGACACCTCGTCCGTCTTCCGGGACCTCGAACACCTCAGGGAACTCGAGATGCCAGTGAAAGAAGTGGTACTGCTTCCGCAGCCGCACGATCTCGGCAAGTGTCTTTGTGTCTGCCGCGCTTCCTTCCGGGTCCTGCAACCCACGGAAGACGACGTCAGTGATCGCGGGCGGCGCGTCGGGCGTCTTGTGCCACGTGAACGCCGCGCACCAGGCGTCGGCACTGAGGTGGGCGCGCTGGTAGTCGGTTGCTTCCATCCAGGCGCGGTACGCAGCCGCTTGGCCGCGCACACTGTTGAGATCGTTCGATGGGGCGCCGGTAATGCGGCGCATGCTCTGGGCAAAGACGATGTTGGCCGTCTTCACGGCCGCGTCCGATCCGTAGAAGCTGAGCTGATTGCCGCGCTGCTCAGTGTTCTGCTTCTCCAGGCCCTTGGCGAACTGCTTGTCGTCGCCCTCGATGGGCTTAAACGCCTCGTCGGGGATGCCGTGCTGAAGCAGCGCAGGCGTCGCTCCGATCAGCGCGTTGCCGTGCTTGATGTGCGCGTCGAGGAAGCTCAGCGGCTTGCCCGGTTCCAGCGCCTCCAGCCACAGCGACACCTTCGCGAGTTCCACCGCCATCGGGTTGAGGTCAACGCCGTAGATGCAGCGGGCGATGACTTCGTGCAGAGCGTGGCGCACCGCGTCGAGAGTCGGCTCGGGGTTGCGCTCGCGCACCGCCGCGACCCGCTTGGCGATCCGGCGGGCCGCCGCGACCAGGAAGTGGCCGGAGCCGCAGGCCGGGTCGCAGACGGTCAGCGACAGCAACTCGTTGACGATCGTGTCGGACGGGTCGGGCTGGCCGGCGCCGGTGGCGGCCTGCTCGCCGCGCTTGACCGCGTCGTCGATCACCGGGTCGAGCGCTGAGTCCAGCAGGCATTCGATCAGCGAGGACGGCGTGTAGTAGGAGCCGGTGGTCTTGCGGGTGTTGCCGGCGAGCTCGACCAGCTCGAAGGTGCGGTCGATGGCGCTGTGCTTCGGCACCAGCTCCAGCAGGGACTCGTAGATCGAGCCTAGCTCCTCGGCGTCCAGGTGCCGGTAGTCGACGGTTCGCCAGCGTCGGGTGCCGGTGTCGCGTACCTGCGACAGGTGCCGGACGGCGGTCAGCAGGTGTTCGTTGCCCAGCGACAGGCCGTACAGCGGATCCTGCCTGTCCTCGTTGGTGGCGGCGGGGATGGTGCCGAGCTTGCCGTCGAAGATGCCGCCGAGGCCGGGCAGACCCAGCTCGGGCCGGCCGTTCACGTCGGCGAGGGCGTCCAGCACGATGCACAGCGACCGGTACAGGTCGGCGTGGGCGGTGCCTCGGCGGCGGCGGGCGTGGACACGCAGCCGTTCCGAGGAGAAGTACCGCGCGTACCGGTCGCGGGTTTCCTCGCTGGTGCCCGGCGGGTGCAGCGCATCGCGGTCCTCCGCAACGAAGAGGAACAGCAGCCGGTAGACCAGGCGCAGCAAAGCGTTGTGGAACGCCTGGACGTCGAAGTCCTCGCGGAGCCGCTGGTTGTCGGGGTGGCGCAGGAAGCCGGTGCCGAGGGTGGTGATCGCCTCCTGGACGCCCCGGCGGAGCTGCTCCAACGCGCGTACGCCCGAGGAGATCGCCTCGGTGCGCCACTTCTCCAGCCAGCAGGTCGACGGGGCGACCTCCTCCCCCACCGCAAAGCGGGAGACGTGCAGCAGCCGGTAGAGCAGGACGAACTCGCTGAACAGCTCGCCGTCGAAGATCGCCTCCAGGTCGAATTCGACGTAGGCGGCGGTGGCGAGGGCGTTGGAGTCGCGCAGCAGCCGCAGCTGCCGGCCGTTGGTGAGCACCCCCCAAAGGTGGGCGTCGGAGCGGTTCAGGCACTCCTGCATGAGCGACTGCGGCGGGACGCCGCCGGCGGGCGGGCGCTTGTCGAGGGTGGCGTTCCACGGGGCCAAATGCACCGGAACGTGCTGCCAGCGGTGGCTGATCGGGAAGGTCTTGCCGCCGTCGTCGGCGGCGATGCCGGTGGCCCCGATGGGGGTGAGGACACCGAAGCCGAAGGCGTTGAACAGCGGTTCGAGCCACTGCGTGACGGCGCGGCCGGTGGGGTCGGCGGGGGTGTCGGCCTCCGGGGCGGCGGGCAGCGCGCTGCGCAGCTCCTTCCACACCGACTTGAGCCAGTCCCAGTGGCGTTCGGCGTCGTCGCGTACCGAACGCGCGCCGATCACCCGGTAGTCGGCGGGCTTGGCGCCGGGGACGTCCCTGCCCTCGGCGATGCGGACCAGCATGTCGGCGGGGAGCAGGCCGCCAATGGTGTGTACGGCGGTGAAGACCTGGTTGCGGGCGGTGGCGGACATCAGGCGGTGCCTCCGGCGGCGGTGGGGGCGGGCAGGTAGACGTAGGTGCCGAGCACGTCGGGGCGGTCCTGAACGGTGACGCTGAGGCCCCGGACGATCTCGCCGGAGGCGCTGCGCACCCGGCGGTGCGAGGCGAGCAGTTCGGCGGCCAACTCCTCGCCGTACCCGGTGAGGTGGTCGGTGACGGCGGGCAGCTCGTCGAGGACCCGCCGCATGGTGCGTTCGCCGAACCCGGGGTCGGTGTTCGCGTCGGCGGTGGCGTCGAGCAACGCCAGGGCGTCGTCGGTGGAGAGCCACGTCGCGTTGGCGGGCGCGCCAGCGAAGGCGAGCAGCCGGGCGTCCTCGGCGACGAGCTGCCGGGTGCCGGTCCGCGATGGCAGGGTGAGGTGAAAGCGGTAGCGGACCACCACGAGAGTGGTGCGGCCGGCGACGGCCCGGGTGCGAATGACGCCGCAGCGGCGGGCCGGTCGGGGGCCGGCGGCCTGCTCGTCGAGGGCGGCGTTGAGGACGTAGCCGGCGAGCGCCACCACCGTCGGGTCGGTGCGGACCAGGGCGGCCTCGCCGCGCGCGACGGCCGCCGTGTTCCGGAACGGCACCGGACGGCCCAGCTCGACGACGTCGCCGCCGAGCACCGGGGCGAGGGCGTCGCGCAGGCCGGCGGGCGTGCCGCTCACCTCTGTGGTGAAGTCGCCCGATCCGCCCGGCGCGTCACGCAGGACGCCGTCGAGAGCATGCAAGGACCGGCGTACGAAGCCGCGGACCTCCCCGGCGCGGCCGAGGGTGTCGCGGACGGCGGCGACCTCGCGGGCCACCTCCTCCGGCCGGATGCTGTGCTGGGCGAATCTGGATCGGGAGGTCTTCTCCCGTTCGGCGGCGGACTGCCAGTCAGCGGCCAACGCGGTGGCCTTCTTGTCGATGGCGCGGTACTCGTCGGCGTCGAAGAGGCTGCCCTGCTCGCCGTTTTGGACCTGCTGGCCGCGCAGCAGCACCCACTCCACGATCGCGTTCGTCACCCCCGAGGACGCCTCGTCGGGCACCGAGACGGAGATGCCGAGGTCCTTGCGGATTTGCCGGTGCTTGCGGATGAGGACGTCGAGGACCTTGCCGTCGATGCCGTTGTCGGCGCCGTAGAGGGTGATGACCTTGACGACGCCGCGCTTCTGGCCGTACCGGTCGACCCGGCCCTCGCGCTGGTCGTGCCGTGTGGGGTTCCAGGCCAGGTCGTAGTGGACGACGGCGTCGAAGTGGTGTTGCAGGTTGACGCCCTCGGAGAGGCAGTCGGTGGCGACGAGTACCCGGCGGGCGCCCGGATCGTCGCCGGCCGCTTCGGCGAGCTTCTCGATGCGTTCGATGCGCTGCTGCGGGGAGAGCGTGCCGGTGACCGCCTGCACCACGGTCTTCTTGCCGAGTTTGCCGTCGAGGTGCTCGGCGACGTACTCGGCGGTGGGGATGTAGCGGCAGAAGACGATCGGGTGGTAGCCGTCCTTCAGCAGCGCCTTCAGGTGGGTGATCAGGGCGGCGAGCTTGCGGTCCTCGGTCGGGCCCTCCAGCTTGGCGGCCTGCTCGGCAAGCTCGGCGAGCCGTCCCCCGGCGTGCTCGACCTCGGCGGCCTCCGCGCCCGGGGCCACGTCCAGCCCCTCCAGGGCGTCGTTGTCGGACGAGTCGCTGGTCAGTGGCGCGCCGAGCCGGTCCGCCTCCTCGGGGCTTTTGGCCGCCGCGGTCGCCGACCGGGTGCGTAGGGTCTGCGCGGCGGCGCGCGGCGACGACACCAGGGAGCGCAGCAGCGCGATCGCCGACCACCAGGCGATCCGGGCCTCCCGACGGCCCTTGCTGTCCGCGGCGCTCACCCGCTCGCTGGCGTACGCGATGGCGTCGTCGAGCAGCGCCCGGTACGCCGGGGAGAGCTTGTACGTCTCGTCCTTGAACAGCCGGTCGGACGGAAACGACGTCTCCTCGGCGAGGCTGTCGTCGGCCAGCCCGTCCTCGCGGGTCAGGTACTGGCGTACGTCGGCGCGCTTGCGGTGCACGAAGTACGGCGCGAGCGCCCGGCGGCCCGCGTCCGAGCCGAGGTCGACGGTGGCCAGTTCCGGCTTGAGCAGGCCCAGCAGGTTGCGGAAGGCCCCCTCCTTGCCGCTGTGCGGGGTCGCGGTCACTAGCAGCAGGTGCCGCTGGGCGTCGGCGGCGACCCGCTGGAGCAACTCGAAGCGGAGCTGGTTCTGCGTCGAGGTGGTGTCATCGGCGGCGACGCAGGTGTGCGCCTCGTCGACGATGACCAGATCGGGGCAGTGCCGGACGAAGTCGTCGCGGTGCCGGGTCGACTTGATGAAGTCGGTGGAGACGATCACGTGCGGGTGCCGGTCGAACAACGACTGACCGAGGTCCAAGCCGCGTTCCAGCCGGGAGACGGTGGAGGCGAGGACGAGCTCGGCGTCGATGCCGAACTTCGTACGCAGCTCCGCCTGCCACTGCTCGGCCAGCGCGGGCGCGCAGAGCACGGCCAGCCCGCGGGCGCTCCCCTGCGCGAGCAGCTCGCTGGCGATCAGGCCGGCCTCGACAGTCTTGCCGATGCCGACGTCGTCGGAGATCAGCATGCGGACGGTCTGCTGGCGCAGCGCCATCATCAGCGGCACGAGCTGGTAGGCGCGCGGTTCGACGGCGATGCCGGCGAGCGAGCGGAACGGGCCGGCGCCGGAACGGAAGCCGATCCGCAGCGCGGAGCGGAGCAGGCCGGCCGCCTGAGCGTCGCCGAGGTCGGTGGGCGACGGGTCCGCGAATCGGGCGCTCTTGACGCTCTCGAAGGCGGGAAAGACCGCCGCGATGTCGTCGTCCGCGCCGCCGAGGGGGCGCAGCACGAGCATGTCGGATGCGCTTTCCGGCAGGACGACCCAGTCGCGGCCTCGGGCGGAGACCAGCGTGCCGGCGCTGAAGGAGGTGGTCATGAGGGGTTCCTCGCGCGTCGTGATGTGTGGTTGTGGGGTGGGCTGAGGGGTCAGCCGGTGGCGCTGGTGCCGAAGCAGTACCGGTTCTCCGCCGCGATGGCGGCCCAGTCGCCGTCGTGCGGGAACCGGATCACGTCCCAGCCGGCGTCGCGGAGCCGTTCCTCGGCGTCCCGGTCGCGCTGGGCGACCTCGTCGTACTCGTGGACGGGGCCGTCCACGAAGACCGCGACGGTGGCGCCGGGCAGCCGATAGACGTAGTCGGGCTGGGCGAGCGCCTCGGTTACGAGGGTCTGCGCCTCGTCGGGCAGCCGCAGGCCGCGCTGCTTGAGCCAGGTGATGAGCTTGGCCTCCAGCGCGGTGTCCGACTGGGCGGTCAACCGCTCTAGCTGCTCGGTCCGCGACTCGCCCTGACCGGTCGGCGCGGCCTTCGCGGCGGCGAAGCGCAGCAGCAGGTCCCGCACGCTGTGCCGGTCGATGGACCGGTGGTTGAGCTGGTTGCCGTAGGTGAGCAGGCACTCGTAGCAGCCCATCGCGCAGGGGCGGTCGGGATGCGGTCCCTTGAGGTCGGTGCCGTCGGGGGCGAAGTGGCAGATCGCCAGGGCCTCGGCGGCGGCCCGGGCCAGGGCGCCCGGGTCCGCCTGCATGAGGCGCAGCACGCCGGCGCCGCCCTCGGCCGCCTCGGTGAAGAGCATCCGCTCGCGCGGGCCGTCGTTCGGCGGCAGCAGCTCCGTCGTCAGCTCCGAGTCTTCCAGCTCGAACGCGGCCTCGATGCCACGCTCCAGCGCGTACATCAGCGAAAGCGCGACGTCCTCCTCAAGCGCCTCGTCGAGTTTGAGCACGAGGATGTTGCGGCGGTCCTCGACGTACGGGATGACCCGCTTCTTGCGGCGCTTCTCGTTGCCGTCGGCGTCGACGAGCGGCATCTCGCTGGAATCGCCGGAGGCGTCCCCCGCGTCGCGCTCGTTCATCCAGCGTCCGTCGGCCGGGTCGAGCCAGAAACCGTCCGGCTCGTCCTGCTTGGCTCGCACCCGCCCCACGTTGGTGATGCGGACGGTGGCCGAGTCGCCGTAGGCGAGGGTCGCCAGCCGCCCGGCGGCGTCGGAGACGATGGCGTCCCGCCGGCCCGGCCGGGCGCCGTGGTCGTGGAACCGGTACGAGGTGACCAGACGGAAGCCCGCGCGGCGGCGCTCCTCCTCGTCGGAGGAGATCCGCTCCCGCCGCTTGGTGTAGACGGTGTGCAGGTGCAGCAGGCCGGTGGTCTCCTCGCCCAACGGCTCGTCGCACATCTGGCAGCGGTCGGCCCGCTCTCTGACGTCGTGGTGGTATCCGCACTGCGCACACCGACGCGCCGCACCGGTCACCACGTCGCCGGCCGCTTCCGGCGGGAGCTGGATGCGGGTGACCTGATAGCGCGCGCCCTCGTGATAGATCAGGGCGCCGGGGCCGAACTCACGGATGGCGAGGAAGCGGGGCCGCTGCAGGTAGTCGCCGTCACCAAACCGGCGCCCGGTGGTGGGGACGTAGGCAGCGAGGGGCAGCCGGGGGAACGAGTAGCCGGGCAGGAAGCCCTCGCTGGCCAGGTACCGGTACGGGTTGAAGTCCGACAGCACCGACTTGCTGTCGACGCTCTCGTTCTTGAGTAGGTTGAGCTGGGTTTCGGCCTCCTTGCGGCGGCCGACGGCGATCCGCCGATCCCGCTCCGACAGGGTGTGGTCGAGGACCCGACGATTCTGCTCGGCCTGGTCGACCAGGGCGGCCTTGAACAGGTCACGCCATCGGTCGAACGCCTGGTTGAACCGCTCAGGCGCGGTACGGACGGTGTCCTCGATCCACTGGTCGTCCCACCAACTGGAGCTGGTGAAGTCGCGGAGCAACCCGGCGAAGACCTGGCGCGCCGCCAGGGCGGCCCGTTCCTGGGATCGCACGTCGTTCAACGCCGCGATGGTGTGGTCGTGCAGACGCAGCGCCGGGTCCGGCCGTCGAGAGTCCTCGGCGTACGAGATGTCGACGGTTTCCGGGATGGCGCGGCCGAGCTTCAACCCCGTCTCTGCCAGCCAGATCGCCTGAACGTGTGACCGGACCAGGTCCTCGTTGGCGAGGTCCAACCGCGGTGGCGCCACCGCCCCGGCGACCATCCGGGCCGACCGACGGAAGTAGTACTGGTCATGGCTGTTGCCGGTCGCGCAGTACGTGGTCACCAGTGCCGGCTGCCCGGACCGCCCGGCCCGGCCACTGCGCTGGGCGTAGTTTGCCGGGGTGGGCGGCACGTTGCGCATCATGACGGCGTTGAGCTCGGAGATGTCGACGCCCAGCTCCATGGTCGGCGAGCAGTAGAGCAGCTTGAGCTCCGCCTTACGGAAGGCGTCCTCACGCCTCTCCCGCTCCGCCGGGTCGACCTGGGCGGTGTGCTCGCGTGCGGTCAGGCCCGCGAGGGTGCCGGCGGCCTCCTGGTACAGGGTGCGGAAGAAGGTGTTGACCTGGGGGCCGTCGCCGCTGGCGTAGGTGCGGGTCAGCGGGTCGTGGGCACCCGTCTCCCCCGACCCGGCCCGCCAGATGATCGAGGCGGCCGAAACCCGGTAGCCGGTGCTGCTGGGGCCGGCCGGGCGACGGAACCGTCCAGCGCGCTGCGGCGCAGCGTCGATCCTCGTGACCACACCGGCGTTCGCCAGCACCTCCAGCAGGTCGGCGATCGCCGTCTGCGCGTCATCGAAGGTGAGATCCTTGCCGAAGTGCACCCGGCGCAAATACTTGCCGAACTTGCCCCTGCCGGAGAGGAACAGCCCCGAGCGGTCCATGCCCCGACCCGACGACTGTGGGTACGCGGTGCCGACCTTGGGACTGTCGCTGAGCGACAGCACCCATGGGTCGATCAGCCGCTCCTCGCTCGCCCGCTGGAGCGAGTCGAAGTCGTCCCGGAAGTACTGCACATCGATGGCAAGAGAGCGGCGCATCTCGTTGAGCAGCGCGCGCATGATCTCAACACGCTGGCCGGGCTCAGCGTCGCGCAGCGTCTCGTGGGTCTTCGACCAGCGCTCCTGGTTGTTGGCGAGCCAGTCGAGGTCCTGGTAGTCGATGTCCAGCAGGCCGGTCTGCTCCAGGTTGGGCATCGTGATGCGCCAACCCCGTTCGAGATCGAGATAGAGGCGGAAGGCGACAACGTCCCGCAGCGTCTTGGCCGCGTTCTTCGCCAGCGAAGGGGGCAGATCCTCGCCGCGCGCGTAGTCGACCTCCCGGAGGCCCAAGGCGGCCGTCACCCGGGCAGCAAGCTCCTCGTGGCTGATGCCCTCGTCACCGGCGTCCACCGCCGCCTTGTAGAGAGCGCCGCGCAGCTGGGTGATCTGCACGAAGTCGTTGAAGTGGCCGGCCTGCAGCGAGGCGTCCTGCCGGTTGTCGACGAACGTCAGCAGCTTGCGGGCCCTCTTGTCCAACGCCTCCGCCGGGGCGCTCATCAGGGAGCGGACGATGGAGGCGGAGACCAGCGAGGTCGCCGAGGACCGGCCCTCCTGATCGAGAGTGGCGAGTTTGGCGAAGTCCTTGCCCCGGGTCTGCTCGTAGCTCACCCCGCAGTGGGCGCAGAACAGGAACGGCGATGGGATGAAGGCGGCCTGCAGTTCGCCGCGGCCCTCGTACCCGTAGGGGTCCACCGTTACGGCGGTCGGCAGCCGGTCCCGGTAGGAGTTGCGGACCGTTTCCTGCCCGTTGTCGTCGGGTTCCAGCCAGGACTCCGGGATACGACGAGCCTCGATCGCCTCTTCCCTGGTCTTCGGCCAGGGGCGGTCCGAGTCGATGTAGAGGTAGCCGTCGGTGGCTCGGCCACCGGTGGCGAAGGTGTCGCGGCGGGGCTCGTAGACGACGCTGCCGTCCCGGGCGGTGGTCCGCCACACCGTCAGGTACTCCTGCCCGCACTCGCGGCAGAAGGCCAGCGGCAGCAGGATCTTGCCGTCCGAGCCGGGTAGGACGAGCTGGTAGTCCCGGGTCAGGTGACGGGTGAGTTCGTTCTCGAGGGTCACGTAGACGGTGTCGCCCTTGGAGAGGAACTGGTGCAGCCGGAAGGCGAACAGGGGGCGCTCGGTAACCGGGTGCCGCGCCTCCGAGCCGGCCTTGAGCGTGCGACGGATCGCCTTCGCGCAGTCGGCGGCCGTCAAGCCGCTGGCCTCCGCCAGTTCGACCGCGGCCTCCTCGATCTTGGCGGGCTTCTGTCGGATGAGGCGCCCGGCCTCGTCCAAGGCGAGACCGAAGCGGGTCTCGATCCAGCGGGCCAGCGGGTCGTTGACCAGGTCGCCGTAGGCGCGGGGGGCACCGGGTGCCCGCAGCCGCTCGGCCGGCACCGTGTCCGGAGCGTCGGCGGTGGCACGGACCAGGGTCTCGCCGATGATGTTCGCCGGCGTGACCTCGGTGCCGAAGAGGGTGGTGGCGACGCGCGCGACGACGGCACGCTGGTCGTCGGCGGTGCCCTCGCTGGAGATGGTGGCGGAGGTGCCGATGCACTGGAGGTTCTCCGCCCGGCAGGCCTCACGCACCCGGCGGATCAGCAGGGCCACGTCCGCGCCCTGCCGCCCCCGGTACGTGTGCAGCTCGTCGAAGACGAGAAACTCCAACCCGCTGGCCATCTTGATCAGCGACCGCCGGTCGTCCGGGCGGGTGAGCATCAGCTCCAGCATCACGTAGTTGGTGAGCAGGATGTCCGGCGGGTTGTCGCGGATCTCCTTACGCCGCTCGTCACTCTCCTGGCCGGTGTATCGCGCATAGGTGACCGGCTCCCGGCCGGGCCCGTAACCGTCCTGAAGGTACTTGTCGAGTTCCTTGAGCTGGCTGTTGGCCAGCGCGTTCATCGGGTAGACGATGACCGCGCGTACCCGCTTTGCAGGCTTTGGCCCCTCCTGCTGGCGCGCCTTGAGCACCTTGTCGACAATCGGCACGATGTACGACAGCGACTTGCCGGAGCCGGTGCCGGTGGTCAGGACGTAGGAGGCGCCGGACTGCGCCTTGGCGATCGCCTCGCGCTGGTGCTGGTGCAGGGTCAGCGAACGACCGTCACAGGTCGTGCCGCCCTCGGTCTTCCTGGCCTGGAAGATCCGGGCACACTCCTCGTGCAGCACACCCTGGCTGACGAGTTCCAGGATGGAGCCGCCCGAGGCGAAGAACGGGTTGAGCGACACCCATGGATCGGGCCACTGTGATTTGGCGTCCAGGTCGTCCTCGACGAAGGCGGCGATCCGGTCGTCCCGGATGATCGTGCCGCCCTCGGTGAATGCACGGTAGTCCTTGATGAGCCGGTCATGCACCCCGAAGACGTCCATGCCGGCACCGGTCGTGTCGGCGCGCACATCCTCCTCGGCAGTGGCCGCCGGCACGGCGGCGTCGGCGCCGTCACGCACGGCCGTCAGGTACCGCACCGGGTTGAAGATCTCCCACCCCGGAACCGTGTCGGCGCCCTTGGCGAAGGGCAGAAGCGCCTCGCGGACGCTCACCGCGTCCGCCGGACGGTCGACGGGGTCCTTGGCCAGCAGGCGGCCGATCAGCCTCGCCATGTCGTCCGGCACATCCGAGCGCATCAGCCGGATCGGGGGCACCGGCTCCTCGAGGTGCTTCTGGTACAGCTCGTGAGCGGACTCGCTCAGGAAGGGCGGCACTCCGGTCAGCAGCTCGAAGAGTACGCAGCCGAGGGCGTACAGGTCGGCTGCCTGGGTGACGGCTGCAGCGAGGAACTGCTCGGGTGCCATGTAGCGGGCGGTACCGACGGTGACACCCGTGCTGGTCACCTTGCCGGTCTCGCCGTCTTCGAGGATTCGGCCCATGCCGAAGTCGAGAACCTTGATGGCGCCAGTCCGCAGCAGCATCACGTTGGAGGGCTTGAGGTCACGGTGGACGATGCCGGCGCCGTGCGCCGCGGACAGTCCGTCGGCGATCTGAGTACCTACGGCGGCAACCCACGAGATGGGCAGCTGTGGATGTTCAGACACCAGATCCCGCAGGGTCTCGCCGTCGATGAGTTCCATCGCGATGTACGGCAGTTCGTCGGCACCCGCCGCTCCGGCGATGATGCGCGGCAGGTGAGGGTGGCGGAGCTTGCGCATGATGCGCACCTCGCGCTCGAACCGTTGCCTGGCCTTATTGTCGGCAGACGTGTCGACAAGGGCCCCGGAGCGGCTACGGAGGATCAGCTTCAACGCGACCATGCGGTCGGTGGAGCCCTCCGCTGCGGCCATGTCCTCAGCCCGGTGGACCTCGCCCATGTTGCCCTTGCCGATAGCACTCAGCAGCCGGAACCGGCCGGCCACCCAGTCGTTCATCCCCGTCACCCTCGACGCCCCCCGGCTCGTTGTCGACGGCGAACGCGCTGCACCTTCTACCGGGACGTCGGCTGCCCACTCAGCCCACCACGGTCCTACCTTCAGGACCGGCTCCGATACGTGAATGCGAAGGTCAGTTCACGATGCCGTCCGTGGAGTATCGCTGGCCGTGGCCAGCAGAAAATCCTCCAGTCGGCGGAAATGATCAACCAATAGTTGAGTGCTTGACGACCCGCCCGAGCCGTCCACTTGGGCCGCATCTCACTCGATCTATGCCGCTATCAGTCGATCATCGACCGGGACGTCGGCGCGCAGATCTACCGTGAGCAGCCATTTTGTCGTTCGGAGTCAAACCGGCGGCTCATCGGATTCGGCCAGAGGCTGCACTCGCGGCAGAGATGATCAGGGCTGCAGGAGCCCACGGGCGAGTCCGTCCACCATGAGCTTCACCAACGCGTCCCCAAGCTCTGCCGCCTGTCGGATTGTTGACTCAAAGGCATCCAGCCGGCGGAACGCCTCCCCGTGCGCCCGCTGCTCCTCCAACGACAGCCGCCGAACCTGCGCCCGCCGGATGTCGAACCGCAACGTCCCCGACAGGCTCGACGCCTGCTTCTCGTTCGCCGACGTCCGCAACTGCCCGGCCAGGAACCACGGGTCCAACGCGGCCGGGTTGGGCCGCAGCAGGTAGAGGTTTCGCCCGAGCAGCGCCCCCTCGGCGGTGACCACCCGGGGAGTGATCTGCCGGGCGATCATCGGCACCACCACGTCTCCGACGGCCAGCCGGATCTCCTGCCCGAAGCGGTCGTCGATCCGCCCGGACGCCTCCACACCGGCGAGCACGTCCGGCACGGTGAGCACCGGCGGCCCCTCGGGTGACGGCGTCGACAGACCGGCGCGCACCGGTCCGATCAGATGCAGCGCCCCGGTCTTCGCCAGCTCTCCCACCGTGAGGAAGAGCCCGTCCGGCCCGTCGGGCGCAGGCGTGACCTGCGGCATCAACGCCGGCAGCTCCCCCACGACGGCGGCCAGCCGCTCCCGGGTCCGTACCAGATGCTCTCCCGACGCCTCGCCCACGACGGCGGGTTGGCGGCGCGCGGGGGTGAGGTCGACCTCTTCGTCGAGCAGTTCGATGACCGGGACGGCGCGGGCGAAGCCGGCCTCCTCGACGTCGGCGTCCGGGGCACCGGCGAAGGCCCGCCAAACGGCGAGCACGCGGGGGGCGGTGTCGGCCAGGTCGCCGCCGGCGGCGTCGACGAGCAGCGCCCGCGCCGGTGGCGGCGCGTCGGCCGCTGCCCGCCGCAGCACCCACAGGTGCAGGGGTACGCCGTGCGGCGCGGCCACCCCCGGCGGAAGCGCGATGACGGCGCGCAGGTGACCGCGGCGCAGCAGTTCGCTGCGGATGCGCTTGCCGGCCCGCCGGCTGGCCACCGTGGGCGGCATCAGCAGCACGGCGTGCCCGCCGATCCGCAGGTGAGCGAGGGCGTGCTGCGCCCAGGCCAGTTCGGGTTCGGTGCGTGGCGTGGTGCCGACGATCCAGCGTGGATCGTGACCCAGTTCCTCGTCGCCCCAGTTGGTGGCGCCGAACGGTGGGTGGCAGACGACGGCGTCGACGGCACGGCCGGCGAAGGCGTCGGCACGCAGGGAATCCCCGGCGCTGACCTCCCCGGGTACGTCCCGCAGGGCCAGCCACAGCCCGGCGAGCCGGGCCAGGTCCTCGTCGATCTCCTGCCCGTACGCCGAGGTGCAGCCGGCACGGACGGCGGCTCGCAGGGTGGCGCCGGAGCCGGCGGCGGGGTCGAGGACGGAGCCGCCGCGGACGTCGGCGAGCCCGACCATCAGGTCGGCGAGGTTGTCGGGTGTGGCAAAGGGGCGGCCGGGCCCCGGTGCGGAGAAGCGCTGCCACAGCTCGTCGAACGCGCCCTGGGGACCCAGCTCGTCGGCGAGGGCGTCGACGTCGGAGCGCAGCGACGCCAAATGGGCATCGGTGTGAACACTCCGGGAGCCACGCTTCCGGGCCAGCAACAGGGCACCGACGGCGCCGAGGCCGGCGGCCGGGGACTCGCTCGCTGCGGCGAGGTGCCGCCACAGTCGTTCGGCGGTGGCCAGCTCGGGGAGTTTGCCCTGGGCACGTAGCCACTGCTCGACCTCGATCAGGTCGAACTCGGGGCTGGCCGAGGTGCCACCCACCGGGGTGGGGAAGTCGGAGTGTCGTTTGCGCCAGTTGCTGACTGCGGCGCGACCGACCCCGGCAAGCCGGGCGATCTCCGCCGCCGTGATGGTCGGGTTCTCCTGCACGGCAAAAGTCTCCCACATCTGTCAAGCACGGAAACGTCTGTTGACACCGCCCTCTTACGATGCTCTTATTGACCCCGCAACGTTCACATCTGGAGGACAACGATGCGCAAGACCACCACTCTCGCTCTGCTCGCCACCGGCCTCGTCGCCCTCGGCTGCGGCTCGGGCGCCACCGAGACCAGCAAGAGCTCGGGCGAAGCGGGCAAGGGCGACGACACCAAGGCGAAGACCGCCAAGGTCGGCCAGGCCGCCCGCGACGGCAAGTTCGAGTTCACGGTCAAGTCCACCAAGTGCGGCGTCACCAAGGTCGGCAGCGACGTGGTCGGCGAGAAGGCGCAGGGCCAGTTCTGCCTGGTCACCGTCAACGTGAAGAACATCGGCAAGGAAGCGCAGATGTTCGACGGCAGCAGCCAGAAGGCGTACGCGGCCGACGGCACCGAGTACTCCGCCGACACCGGCGCCGCCATCTACGCCAACAAAAACGCCGAGACGTTCCTCAACGACATCAACCCCGGCAACCAGGTCACCGGCGTCGTCGTCTTCGACATCCCCAAGAACGTCAAGCTCGCCAAGCTCGAGCTGCACGACTCGCCCTTCTCCGGCGGCGTCGACGTCACCCTCGGCTGACACCTCCCCCGCCACCCGGGGCGGGTCCGCATGACCCGCCCCGGCTGTTCACACCCCCACCTGTTCACAGAAGGAAGCTCGCCATGACCGACCCGACCACGCCGATGCCGTCCGAGCAGCCCACCACCTCGCCGCCGTCGGACGGGCAGATGCACTCGGCGCCGCAGCCTGGACCTTCTCCGGCCGGCGTCCCCCTGCCCACCCCCGGCGACCCGGCTGCCCAGAGCGACATGCTTACCAGCACCACCACGCTGAGCCGGCGCTCTCGGACCCGCGCCTACGCGGTCGGTGGCCTGGCCCTCGTCATCGCCCTGTGCTGCGGCGGCGTCGGGATCACCGCTCTGGCCGGCAGCGACGCCGAGCCGGCTGCCCAGGCGAGCGCCGCGCCGTCCTCCCCTCCCAGCACGTCCGCTCCCACGACGGCGGCCCCCACCACGGCGGCCGCGACGACGGCCGCCCCCACCACGGCGGCCTATGAGGCACCGACGAAGAAGGACTTCAAGCTGGCCGTCAAGGTCCTCCGGAAGAAGTGCTTCGGCAGCGCCGGCTGCAACATCAGCTACCGGATCGACGTCACCTACACCGGTACCGGCTTGGATCCCGCGAACACCTACGAGGTGACCTACGAGGTGCGCGGTGGCGAGGACCCGATGGTGAACACCTTCGAGGTCACCGGCGACACCGCCTCGGTGCAGCAGGAGGAGGACGGCAGCACCAGGCGCTCCCGCGACAAGCTGACCGCCGTGGTGACCGACGTGGCCGAGCTGTAGCGGCAGCCTCGGCATCAGCGATCGAGCAGCCCACCCGCTGAGTCGTTTGCGACATCAGCTCCACAGCGCGCCCAGCAACTCCCTCCTCGCCCACGACACGTCACTGGAGGCGTCGTGCGTCCCGATGAACTCCTCCACGCCCTGGCCCAGCTCCCCCCACCCCTGCACGACCGGGCCCTCACCCTCCGCCGCTACGCCCGCGCCACCCGCTGCGAGGACTGCCAGCGCGTCGGCGACGCCGTCCGGCTCGCCCTCACCGCCGCCCACTACGACGAGCTGACCTCGGCCGCCGACCTGCTCGACACCGCCGAGCGGCTCGCCACCGAGCACAGCGAGCACGCCAGGCACACCGAGCACGCCGGGCATGACGCCGGCTGCCGGCCGGTCCCGGACCAGCGGCCCGGCCGCGGCCTGGTCGCCCGCTGGGCGGGGACGTCCGCGCCGCTGGTGGCCGCGACCGACGCCAGCTGGAAGGGCCGCGTCGGCGGCATCGGATACGTGGTGAGCGACGGCCACTACGGCCTGCTCGGTCGGGGCACGGACCGGCTCGACCCGACCGGCGCCTCCCGGGTGATGATCAACGAGCTGCGCGCGGTCGACTACCTGCTGACCGGGTACGACCAGGCGCCGGTCGGCATGACGGTGCTGCTGGACAGCCTCAGCGCCCTGCGGTACCTGCACCGCTGGCAGGCCGGCCACGCCGGGGTGATGCCGGCCGGCTACAGCCTGCGGCAGCGCCGCTGCTCCGACCAGCCCACCCTGGTCCGGCTCGCCGAACTGGTGGCCCGCCGCCCCGACCTGAACTTCGCGCACGTCAAGGGGCACAGCGGCCACGCCCTCAACGAGGCCGCCGACGGCCTGTCCCACATGGCCCGCCGCCGCCAGGTGGAGTCGTTCGACCTGCGTCCCCGCGCGCACGCCCTGGTCGAGGCGTTCCTGCGGGACTGGCACGCCGCGCTGACCGGCTGAACTCCGGCCGCCTGGCGGCCGGCACCGCCGCGTCCGATCCGTCTACGTCATCAGCTCGAAAGCGTCAGCACACCCCGCTGGCGAGCATGCCCATCCACCGCTCACCCGGGCGGGCCGGCCACCGTCGGCCCGCGGACACCACGCGCCTGGAGACGACCATGACCCTGCCTCAGCAGCCCCTGACCGAGCTGATCTTCGAGCGGCTGGCCGACGACACCGTGCCCGCCGACACCGCCGAGCTGGTCCTCGCCGCGCTCAGCGACGACGACGACCTCGCCGCCGCCCTCGCCGGCCGCCCCACCCGGCTGGACGCGCGCCCGGTCGGCACGGGCGAGCCGGCGGAGCGGATCTGGCTGACGTCGGTGACCGTCGCCGGCTTCCGGGGCGTCGGCACCGAGCAGACCCTGGAGATCGGCCCCGGCCCGGGCATCACCCTGGTCGTGGGCCGCAACGGCTCGGGCAAGTCCAGCTTCGCCGAGGCCGTCGAGCTCGCCCTCACCGGCGACAGCGCCCGCTGGGCCGAGAAGACCAGCGTCTGGCGTACGGGGTGGCGCAACCTGCACGCCCCGGACCCGTGCCGGATCGGCGTGGAGCTGCGCGTTGACGGGGTGGCCACGCCGACCCGGGTGACCCGCGCCTGGCCCGCCGACGCGGAGCTGGCCGACGCGGAGGTGACGGTGACCAGCGCGCGGGGCCGGCACGGCGACCTCGCCGAGCTGGGGCTGGCGCGTCCGCTGGAGCTGTACCGGCCGTTCCTCACCGCCGCGGAGCTGGGCCGGCTCGCCGCCGGTACGCAGAGCCAGCTCTTCGACGCGCTCTTCGCGATCCTCGGCCTGGACGCGCTCACCGACGCCGACCAGCGTCTGCTGCGCGCCGCCCGGCCGCACGACGCGGCCGTCAAGGAGGTACGCGCCGAGCGCGCCACCCTGGTGGCCACGCTGGCCGAGGTCGACGACGACCGGGCCCGGCGGGCCGGGGCGCTGCTGCGTGGCCGGGGCGCGGTGGACCTGGCGGCGGTGACGGCGATCCTCGACGAGCCGGACGAGGCGACCACCGACCGGGCGGTGCTGCTCTGCCGTGAACTCGCCGCCCTCACCCCGCCGCCGGTGGACGAGGTCACCCGGCTCGCCGGGCAGCTCCGCGACGCCGCGGCGGAGTCCCTGCGGTACGACGGCGGCCGGTCCCGGGCGGCGCTGCGCGGCGCCGAACTGCTCCGCCTCGCCCTCGAACACCACGAGGAACGCGGCGACGGGGCATGCCCGGTCTGCGCCACCGGCAACCTCGACGCCGGCTGGCGGGCCGAGGCGGCGGCGTCCCTGGTCGAGCTGCGGCAGCGCAGCGTCGCCGCCCAGAACGCGGCCACCCGGCTGACCGCTCTGCTGCGCCAGACGCACCACCTGATCGACGACCTGATCGTGCCCGACAGCCCCGCACCGAAGATCCCCAACGAGCCGCAGCCCGGCGGGCACGGCGTGGAGACGCTGCTCGGGGCGCTGCGCGAGGCGGTGGCGGCGCTTCGGGGCGTACCCGGGGAGCCGGCCGACCTGGCCGACCATCTGGCGGCGCGGTACCCGGCGGTGGTGGCGGCGGCGGACGCGGCCCGCGCGTACGCCGAGGGGTTCCTGCGGCAGCGCGACACCGGGTGGCGGGCGGCGGCGGCCGAGCTGCGGGAGTGGGTCGCCGCCGCCGGCGGCCTGCCGGCGCGGGAGGCGATCCTGGCCCGGTTGAAGGCCGCGCGTGGCTGGTTGAAGGAGACCGGCGCGGAGATCCGCGACGAGCGGGTGGCGCCGTTCGCCGCGCACTCGCAGCGGATCTGGGAGCGGCTGCGCCAGGAGAGCAACGTCGAACTGGGCGCGATGACCCTGGCCGGGACGAACACCCGGCGGCGGGTGGTCTTCCCGGTCAGCGTGGACGGCGCCGACAACGGCACCGCGCTGGGGGTGATGAGCCAGGGCGAGATGCAGGCGCTCGGGCTGGCCACGTTCCTGCCGCGCAGCTGCGCGCCGGAGAGCCCGTTCCGGTTCATCGTGGTCGACGACCCGGTGCAGAGCATGGACCCGTCGAAGGTGGACGGGCTGGCCCGGGTCCTCGCCGACCTGGCCGAGCAGCGGCAGGTGGTGGTCTTCACCCACGACACCCGGCTGCCCGACGCGGTGCGCCGGCTCGACCTGGGACGCGCCCGGATCGTGGAGGTGCACCGGGCCGAACGTTCGGTGGTGACCGTGCGGCCCGGCTCCGACCCGGTCACCCGCTACCTGGACGACGCCCACGCCCTGGCCCGCACTGACGAGGTGCCCGCCGAGGTACGCGGACCGGTGGTGGCGGAGCTGTGCCGCTCGGCGCTGGAGACGGCCTGCCACCTGCGGGTGTGGCGGACCCGGGTGGCGCGCGGGGTGCCCCACGCCGACATCGAGGCGGCGCTCACCGACGCCTCCCGCCGGCTCACCACCATGGTCGCCCTCGCAGTCTTCGACGACGCGGACCGGGGCGGGGACGTACTCGGCTGGCTGGCCCGGCGAGGCAGTGGAGCGGTCGGCGCGTACAAGGCGTGCCGGGAGGGCGTGCACGGGGCGTACCTGGCGGACCTGCCCGGCCTGGTCACCGACGTCCGCGCCCTCGCGAAGGCCCTGTCGTGACCGCGCCGACGCCGGCCCGCTGCCTGGCGGCGGCCGACCAGCTGCTGCGCGGCGCGGGCGCCCTCGGTGCGACGGCGGTGACCGCCGGGTGGTGGCCGCGGGCCTGCGCCTGCCTGATCCGGCTCGCCCTCGAAGGCGGCGTCGACGCCTACTGGCGGCGGGTCCGCCCCGCGGTCGCGGCGTGCCGGCAGGGCCGGGCCCGGCACCTGATGCTGCGCGGCCGGCTCGGGCCGGGCGCGGAGGTGGCCCGGCGGGTCGCGTACGCCTGGGCGACGTTGTCGGCGGCGGCGCACCACCACTGCTACGAACTGGCCCCGACCGCGGCGGAGCTTCGTCGCCTGCACACCGAGGT
The DNA here is from genome assembly GCF_036902725.1 of Micromonospora psammae. Taxonomy (NCBI): domain Bacteria; kingdom Bacillati; phylum Actinomycetota; class Actinomycetes; order Micromonosporales; family Micromonosporaceae; genus Micromonospora; species Micromonospora psammae. The sequence continues at coordinate 44,493 of NZ_JBAKHM010000028.1, forward strand.
GAGCACTCTGCTCATCCGACTCGAAGAGGAACCCCACGTTGAACCAGCCTGAGCCGACCCGGCCCCTCCCGCCGATCTCGGCCGTTCCCGCCGGCCCGTACCCGCCGGCCGCGCCTCACCCACCGGCCACGCCCTATCCGCCGGCCACGCCCTACCCTCAGGCCGCGCCCTACCCGCGGGCCAGGCCGTATCCCCCGGCCGTCTCGTATCCGCCGCCGCTGCTGATCGCGGCGCAGCCCTCGTCCGGCACCGCCACCGCCGCGATGGTGCTCGGCATCGTCGGCGTGTTCGGCGGTTGGTGCGTGTTCGCCCTGCCCTGCGTGCTCGCCGTGATCCTGGGCCACGTCGGCCTGCACGACACCCGCAACGGGGCGAAGTCCGGCCGTGGGATGGCGGTGACCGGCCTGGTCCTCGGCTATCTCTTCGTCGCCCCGATGATCGCCCTCACCGTCATGGTCTTCTTCGGCGGCGTGATCGGCGCGGCCACCCCGACCACCACCCCGACGCCGTAGCGCCCGGTCCTGGGCGGTGTCCACCAGGGAGGCGGCGCGTCGGCGCCCAAATTCGACTCCCATGGCGGTAGCGGGCCGTCGATTTACAGGGTAGAAACATCTCGATCCCTTTTTTCACGACGTGATGCAAGTCCGACCCGAACCGGAGAGCGCTCTCCCCCCTCCGGCCACCGGAAAGGAACCGTATGACCATCCAGTCCCCCGACAGGCGGCGGCGCCTGCGCCGGGCGTTGGCGCTCGGCCTCGTGCTGACCACCACCGCCACCCTGACCAGCACCTCGGCCACCGCCGGCCCGCCGCGCCACGGCACGCCGGACCTCGGGCCCAACGTGACGATCTTCGACCCGGGCATGCCGGTCGGCGAGATCCAGGCGACGCTGGACGCCGCGCACGCCCGGCAGGTCGACAACGAGATGGGCACCGCGCGGCACGCCTACCTGTTCATGCCGGGCACCTACGGCACCGCCGAGCAGCCGCTGCAGATCAAGGTCGGCTACTACACCGAGATCTCCGGGCTGGGCGCCTCCCCCACCGACGTCACCATCAACGGCAAGGTCGAGGTCTACAACCGCTGCCTCCAGGATGGCGGCACGGCCAACTGCCTGGCGCTGGTCAACTTCTGGCGGACCCTGTCCAACCTGTCGATCAACATCAACGCCGCGGGCCAGGACGGCTGCCGGTCGTCGGCGAACTTCTGGGCCGTCTCCCAGGCGGTGTCGATGCGCCGCCTCAATGTCAGCGGCGGCAATCTGTCCCTCATGGACTACTGCACCGCGGGCCCGCAGTACGCCAGCGGCGGCTTCATCGCCGACTCCCGGCTGCCCTCCGTCACCAACGGCTCCCAGCAGCAGTGGCTGACCCGCAACAGCGAGGTCGCCGGCTGGTCCAACGCCGTGTGGAACCAGGTCTTCGCCGGCACCGTCGGCGCTCCCGATGACAGTGGCTTCCCCGACCCGCCGTACACCACCCGCGAGACCACCCCGCTCAGCCGCGAGAAGCCGTACCTCTTCGTCGACGCCGACGGCGAGTACCAGGTCCGCGTGCCCGCGGCGCAGCGCGACAGCCGCGGCATCTCCTGGGGTACGCAGATGACGCCGGGACGGACCATCCCGATCCGGGACTTCTTCGTCGCCAAGCCGTCGGACCCGGTGCACGTCATCAACAGCCAGCTCGCCCGCGGCAAGCACCTCCTGTTCACCCCCGGCGTCTACGACATCGCCCGCAGCATCCAGGTGCGGCGCCCCGACACGGTGGTGCTCGGCATCGGGCACGCCACGCTCACCGCGGTGAACGGCGCCATCCCGCTCCAGGTCGCCGACGTTCCTGGTGTGGTGGTGGCCGGCGTCACGATCGACGCCGGCCTGGAGGAGTCGCCGGTGCTGTTGCGGGTCGGCAGCAGGAACGGGCGCCACGCCAGCACCCCGCAGAACCCCACGACGCTCTCCGACGTGTACTTCCGGGTCGGCGGCCCGCACATCGGCCGGACGAACATCGCGCTCGAGGTCAACAGCGACCACGTCCTCATCGACCACACCTGGGTGTGGCGGGGCGACCACGGGGTCGAGGGCTTCACCGAGGGCGTCAACGGCGACACCGATCGCTGGAGGACCAACACCGGTCGCTACGGTGCCGTCATCAACGGCGACCACGTGACGGCGACGGGCCTGTTCGTGGAGCACTTCCAGCGGTACAACACGGTCTGGAACGGCGAGCACGGCACGACGATCCTGTACCAGAATGAGCTGCCGTACGACCCGCCGACGCAGGCCGACTGGATGAACGGCGACGTCGAGGGCTGGGCGGGTTACAAGGTCGGCGACCACGTCAAGCACCACACCCTCTACGGGGGCGGGGTGTACGTCTTCAACCAGAACAACCCGTCGATCCACACCGAGAACGGCTTCGAGGTGCCGGAGACCCCGGGCGTCAAGCTGCACCACATCATGACGGTGAACCTCAGCGCCGGCATCATCGACCACGTGGTCAACGGCGTGGGCGCGGCGGCCGACACCACCCGCATCGGCGCCCCGGTCTACCTCAAGCAGTACCCGACCCCGTAGCGGACGTTCCGGACCGCGACGCGCGGACGTCCGGCGCGACGCACCCCGATGGGCCGGCCCGAATGGGCCGGCCCATCGGTGACTCCGGCGCAAACGCCGGAGCCGAGGTCAGTACCCGTTGGGCGTCAGTACGTCCACGAAGATCGGATCGGGTTCGGTGCCGCCGAGGGTGATCGAGTCGTATTTGACGTAGCCGTAGTAGGCGTTGGCGTCGATGGCCCGGTTGTTGCCGACGTACACCCCGGTGTGGTCCAGGTCGCCGCCGTAGCGGATGCCGTCGTGCGGGTCGGTGTCCCAGAAGATCAGGTCACCGGGGCGAGGGCTGGTGGTACGACGGCCCTGATTGATCTGCCCCTGCAGCCAGTAGTTGAGCTGCAGCCCGCGGCCGGTGGCCGCGTACGTGCCGTCCCAGATGGCGTGCCGGTTCAGGCACTCGCAGTCGACGGCGGCCCGCCCGCAGGTCCACCCGTAGGCCAGTCGATAGGGCGTACCGAGGTAGGCCTGGGCGGCGCTCACCACCTCCGCGCGCACCCCGGCCGCCCAGGCCGGCCCCGTCGCCACCTGCACGGACCCTGCGGTCAGCAGCGTCGCCGCCGCTGCGGCCGCCGCGACGCGCCGCGCCGTCCGTCTCCACGCAACACCCATCGCCGTACCCCCTCATCCGGCCGACCCGACGAGCAGGACGGCAATCCCACGACGCCGATCTATGTCGATCTATCAGACAGTCAAGGTCGAGACGTCTCCCCTGTCAAGGACCGGGGTCGGCTCCGACGCGACCGATCCACGCGTGCAACGACGACGGCGGGCGGCACCGCCGTCAGGACGTCGGGTCGGCCTGAGGGCAGAGGAGACGGTCCGCCAGTGGCAGCCGCAGCACATCCAGGCACAGGTCGATCACGACGACAGGCTCTTCGGTGGGCGGCTCGGTGGTGGGAGCCGGCGCGGTGACGGGGGGCGCGGCAGTGGGCGGAGCCGGATCGGTGGGCCGGGGCCGGCCGGTGGCCGGGGGTGGAGCGGGCTTCGGATCCGTAGGCGGGACCGCCGGTGGCGCCGGCCTGCCCGGTCCCGTCGCCGCCGGCGACCGCGTGGACGCGACCTCCCCCGCCGCCCGGGCCGTGGTGGGGGTGCGCGTCGTACCGGTCCCGGCCGGGGCCGTGGCCGGGACCGGTACCACCAGCTCATCCCGGGTGGTCGGCAGGGCGACGGCGATGACGTGCGGCGGCTCTGCGGGGTCGGCGACGCCTGTCGTGGGGGCGTTCGCCCGGTACGGCACCTCGGCCCGCTCCGGCAGGTGCGCGGTCGCGGAGGTCAGCGTGGCGAAGGCCAGCGCGACGGCGGCGGCGACGAGGGCGGCCCGGCGGTCGGGACGCGCCGCGGCCAGCGGAGCCCGGTCCGGCTCGGCCAGGGAGGGTGGCACCGGCCGTGCGGCCTCCTCGGCGGCCAGCAGGGCGTCGAGCTGCGCGGCCACGGCGGCCCGCTGCCCGCTGGCGGCGGCGAAGGCGAGGGTCAGGTAGAAGCGGAAGTTCACCGTGGCCGCGGCCGGCACCCGGAGCCCGGCGAGCCGGCTCGCGTCGGTGGCGTGCAGCAGGGTGAGCGGCGCGTCGGGGTGGTGCGCGGGCCCCAGCATGTCCGCGTAGGTCCACTCGCGCCGTTCCGCGCGGCCGGCGAAGATCACCCGGCGGTCGGTGATGACGACCATTCCCGCGTCGACGACGCGGAAGCCGTTCGGCAGCGCCCGGTCGGCGGGGTCGATGTCGGCCGTGGCGAGGGTCAGTCCCGGTGCGGGCAGGCCGGGGACGTGCCGCGCCCTGGCCTCGACCAGCTCCGCGGCCGGCAGTAGCCGGTAGACCGGTTCGTCGTCGTCGAGGTCCATCGGAAGGCCGGCGCGGGGTTGGGTGTACCCGAGGAAGGTGTGGGCCTCGATCCGCAGCCGGATCAGGTGGTCGTTGCGCCGACGCCAGGCCTCGACCTGCGCGTCGTACGCGTGCCGTCGCCGCTCGTTCTCGCGCTCCGCCCACCTGACCCGCCAGCCCTGCCGCGCCGCTGCGGGGATCATGATGAGGTCGGGTGATGTCACCGTCACACCCGGTACAACCGCTCGCGTTCCCGTCAGGAAACGCACGCCGATCGATACTTCCCTTTGTTCGGGATAAGAGAGGTTTGGGGAAGTCCGGGCGCACCGACGCCCCAGCTCGGGATCGGTACCGAGCTGGGGCGTCGTCCGTCGTCGCGGCCGGACCGACCGCGGGGACGTCAGGTGCGGGGAGCGGCCACGGCGGCTGCGGCGTCGACGATGCCCCAGCCGTACACCGGCGAGTAGACGCCGCGCAGGCCGGCGACAGGGGTGCGGGCGGTCGACATCAGCACCGAGTACACGTTGTCGACGCTGCGGCCCTGGGCGACGAGCAGCGCCGCGACGCCCGCGACGTACGGCGTTGCCATCGACGTGCCGGCGTACGCGTCGTAGTTGCCCTGCCCGCAACCGGCGGTGCCGGTCCCCACCGGGACGGTGGACCACACGTCGTCGTCGCAGTTGACCAGGCCGGCGCCACCGGGGGCGGCTACCGCCTTCAGGTCGGCCTTGACGCCCAGGTTGGAGTACCACGCCTTGGCCTCGTTGCGGTCGGTGGCGGCGACGCAGAGCGCGCCGGCTTCCCAGGACGGGGTGCCGCAGAGCGGCGCGGCCTCGTTGCCGGCGGCGGCGATCACGGCGACGCCCTTGCCGTGCGCGTACGCGATCGCCTCGGTCGCCTCGGCCTCGAGCCCGGTGAGGGTGAGGGCCTGGGCGCCCGGCAGCGCGCCGAGGCTGAGGTTGATCACCTTGGCGCCGTGGTCGGCGGCGTAGCGGATGCCGGCGGCGATGTCGGCGAAGCTGCCGCTGCCCTCCTCCAGCACCTTGATCGGCATGATCCGCGCGTCCGGGGCGGCCCCCGCCACGCCGACGCCGTTGCCGGTCGACGCGGCCGCGATGCCCGCCACGTGGGTGCCGTGCTCGTCGCTGGCGTCGGCCCGACCGTTGGGGCCCCGCCAGTCGCCGTTGCCGCAGGAGGTCGGGCCGCAGTCGACGAAGGTCGCGCCGGGCACGAGCTTGGACTTCAGGTCCGGGTGACCGAGGTCGACGCCGGTGTCCACGATCGCGATCACCACCCCGCTCCCCGTGCTGGTGGTCCAGGCCCGCTCGGCGTGGATCTGCCGCAGGCCCCACTGCTTGTCGTACAACGGATCGTTGGTCGCGGCCTGCGCGGGCGCGGCGGCGACGGCCACCAGGACGGTGGTGGCCACCGCGGCGCCGGAGAACAACCGGGCGATCGACATGAGCCTCTCCTCCTAATAGGGCGACCGGGCGTTCATTTATGAACGACCGGGACGTCAGATGGCCGTGGCGCGGGAGACCTTCCACTCGCCGTCGACCGGGACCAGGGTCAGCACCACCCGGTTCTGGTCGACCTTCTCCCCCGCGGTGTTGACGTTGCGCCGGTACTGGTTGAGGTACACCAGCAGCTCCACGCGGTCGGCGGTCGCGGTGACCACACCCGTGGCGGAGACCTCCGCCGCGACGACGGCCTGCTGCGTGGTGGCGGTCTGCTTCAACGCCTTGGTGGTCTGCGCGTACTCCTCGCCGAACTGGCCGGTGGCGAAGGTGCGGCCGTTGGCGATGCTGTCGTCGAAGGTGCGGTAGTCGTAGGAGAAGATCGCCTTGGCGGCGGCGGGCGCGGTGGCCAGGGCCTGCCGTACGGCCGCGTCCCGTTGGTCGGCGCGGTGCCCGTTCCACCAGCCGAGGCCGGCGACGGTGGCCGCGAGCACGATCGCGGCGACGAGGGTGGGGACAAGCCCGAGCCGGAAAAGGCGTGGCCGGGGGACGCGGTCGATCAGGGTACGCACGGGTCCTGCCTCTCTCATCCGACGAACTGCAGGCGGGAGACGAGCCACCGGTCGGCGTCCCGGTCGTGGACCAGGTCCAGCTGGATGCGGTAGTGCGAGGGCCGCCCCTGCGGTGACTTGACGTTCTTGACGGTGGCGTCGACGGCGACCAGCGCGACGGCGCGGCGGCGGTCCCCGGAGACCAGCCCGGCCCGCAGCACGGACCCGCGCGAGTCGACCTTGTTCTCCACGACCGCGGTACGGACCTGCGACTGCCCCCGGGTGAACTCCTCCTTGAAGTCGCCGGTGGCCCCGGTGAGGATCCGCTGCATGTCCCGGTCGACGCTGGCGGCGCTGACCGAGACGAAGTTGACCGCGGCCTGCTTGGCGGCGGCGAGGCTCGCCTGCCGGGCCCGGTCCGTGGCCTGGTCGACGTACCAGCGGTGCCCGGTCACCCCGGCGGCCGCGACCGTGGCGGCGAGCACGAGGGTCAGCAGGGCGACCAGCGCCCGGCGGCGTCGGGTCCGGCCGGTGCCGGCGGGCTCGCCACGGCTGGGGGTGCCGGTGTCCGGGTCGGCCGGGTCGACCCCGCCGGTCGGGTCGTCGAACTCGGCCGGTTCGCCGGGCTCCGCCGGGTCCTCGACCGGCTCCTGGTCGATGCGCCGCAGCAGCTCCTCGACCGGCTGGGCGGACGGGGTGAACCGGCGGGAGAGGACCCGGCGCTGCGGCGCCCGGCCCGGCGCCGCGGGCTTCGCCCCCTTGATCACTTTCAGCGTGTGGTTCCTGCGGGCCTGCATGGCCGCCTCCTTCTTCCCGCTCGTCACGGCGTCACCCCGGCGAGCAGCAGCTGCTTCCACGACTGGTCGCCGGCCATCCGGGACTGGCCGCCGGTGCCGCCGAACTGCAGCGGCCGGCCGTCCGAGCCCAGCACCGTCCCGGTCGCCGGGTCGTATCCGCCGCCCTCGGCCGGGTCGTACGGCGCCGGGTCGGCCGGCGCCGGGTCGGCCGGCGCGGGTGGCCGACCCCCCGGCCGGGGCGCGTTGCCGGCACCGCGCACGCTGGCGCCGGCCGCCCGCTCCTGCGCGCCGCAGCGGGTGCCGCCGCCCCGGTACACACAGGACGGCGGGTCCCCGGGGTTGAGGACGAGGCCGAAGTGCGCGGTGCCGTCGCCCGGGGCGACGGTGAACCCGCCGGCCACGGCGAGCGGGTAGACCACCAGCAGGTGCTCGATGCCGGGCAGCCGGCGGGCGGCGATCCCGTTGACGGTCACCAGGTTGCCGAGCAGGGCGCCGATGTTCGGTTCCAGTCCGCGCAGCAGCGCGACCAGCTCCTGCCCGGCGGGCGGCCCGGCGGCGAGCAGCCGACGCAGGTCGGGGTCGGCGCCGCGGAGGGTCTCCGCCAGCCGGGCCAGGCCGGCGCTCCACCGTCGCAGCGCCTCCGCCGACTCCGCCTGGGTGGTGAGCACGGTGCGGCCGTCCTCGATCAACGCGAGTGTCTCCGGCAGATGGGCGTCCGCCTCGGTGAGCAGCGCGTCCCCGGCGTCGAGGATCCGGCCCAACGCCTGTTCGTTGCCCTCGAACGCGGTGCCGAGTTCCGTGATCAGCACGGTCAGGTCGTCCGGGTCGAGGGAGCGGACCAGCGCGTCGAGGTTGGTCAGCAGCGTCTCCGGGGCCAGCGGGACGCCGGTGCGGTCGGCCGGAATCACCGCGCCGTCGCCGAGGTAGGGCCCGGTGTCGCGCTCCGGGCGCAGGTCGACGTACTGCTCGCCGACGGCGGAGCGTTGGGCCACCACGGCCCGCAGGTCGTCGGGCACCTGGGTGCCGCGGCGCAGCCGCAGGTCGGCGCGGACCCCGTCGCCGCGCAGGTTGACCGCGGTGACCCGCCCGACGGGCACGCCGCGGTAGGTGACCGGGGCGTTGGTGAAGATGCCGCCGGCGCGGGCCAGGTCCATGTGCACGACGTAGCTGCCGCCGAGCAGCCGGTCGCCGAGCCCCACGTAGCGGATCCCCACGTACGAGACGCCGAGGATGCTCACCAGCAGGAACGCCAGGACCTGGAGCTTCGCGGTACGTCCGATCATGGCCGCAGCCCTCCTCCGAGCAGTTCGGGCAGCTCGCCGATCTGCCCGAGCACCTCGCCGGTGACTGGCAGCACGCACTGCGCCGACATGACGGTGTTGGCGGGCAGTTCGGTCCCGGCGGGGAAGGCGGTGCCCGGCGGCACGACGCCCTTGGGCAGGATCAGCCCGCCGACGGGCACCTTCGAGCCGGGCCGCAGCAGGACACAGCCCTCCGGCAGCAGGCAGTCCTTCGGTGGGGTCCAGGTCGCCGGGAAGTCGTCCGGGTCGGGCAGGCACTCCGTCAGGGGCAGGTCGGGGAGCGGACCGGGGCCGGACGGCGCGGTGGGCGTCGCACCGCCGGCGGCGGGCGGCCGGGTCGGGCCGGTCGGCTTCGCCGGTGCCGCCGAGCGGGCCGGTGCGGGGGCGGCGACGACCAGGTTCGCCAGGATCGACGCCGCGTCGAGGTCGGCGGTGACGGAGAGGTTGACGAAGTCACCGACGATCGCGCCGGTGACGTTCGGCGGGAACGGGTACGTCAGCATGAAGTCCAGGGACTTCGGCAGGTCGTCGCCGGCGCGTGCCAGCTGTTCCAGGATCGGCTGCAACGCCTTGAGGTCGGCGACGGTGTCGGCGCGGCTGCGGTCGACCACCCGGGTGCCGACGTCGCCGAGCTTGCCGAGGGCGGTCAGCGCGCTGGTCAGTTGGGCCCGCTGGCGGGCCAGCACGGTCAGGCCGGGGGCGAGCGAGTCCACCGCCTCGCCGAGCACCTGCTTCTGCCGGTGCAGGCGCGCGGTCAGCCGGTCGAGGGCGTCGAGGGCGCGGACCAGGTCGGCCTTCTGCTTGTCCAGCCCGCCGATGAACTCGTCGAGCTGGTGCAACGCGTCGCGCACGGCGGGTTCCCGCCCGTCGAGCGCGGTACCGAGTTCCTGGTTGATGGTGCGCAGCTGGGCCAGCCCGCCGCCGTTGAGCAGCAGCCCGAGGGCGGCGAGGACCTCCTCCACCTCGGCGCCGCGGGCGGTGCGCGACAGCGGGATGACGTCGCCGTCGGCGAGCCGCCCGCTCGACCCGCCGCCCGGTGGCGCGGCGACGGTCACGTACTTCTCACCCAGCAGGCTGCTCTGCCGCACGGCGGCGGTGGCGTCGGCCGGCAGGCGTACGTCGGCGCCGATGCGGAGGGTGACCTGGGCGGTCCAGCCGGAGAGGGAGATCTTCTCCACGCTGCCGACGGTGACGTCGTCGACCTTGACGGCGGCCTGCGGCACCAGGTCGAGCACGTCGCCGAACTCGGCGGTGATCCGGTAGCCCTCGCCCTTCGGGGCGCCGCCGGGCAGCGGCACGTCGGCGAGGTCCGGCAGGCCGCACCCGCTCGGCAGCAGCGCCACCAGCACCGCGCAGGCCAGCGCCCGTAGGGCCCGCCGGCTCACGGGGTGCCCCGCAGGATGCCGCCGAGGGTGGGGTCGCTGGTGAGGGGGGAGCCGCCCGGCGCCGGGTCGGGGATCGGCGCACCGGGGGAGCTGATCGGAGGACCCGGTGGGGACCCCCCGATCCCCGGGGCGCCGGGCGGCAGCTTGAGCAGCTTCTTCAGCTGTTCGGTCAGGGGCAGCCCGCGCTCGTGCAGCGTCTGCGCGAGCGCCAGGCACTTCGCCGGCACCTCTTTCGCGGGGAGCTGGTCCACCAGCAGCGAGCAGGCGAAGGCGGCCGGGTCGTACGGACCCGTCGCGTTGTTGCGGGTGTCCAGGGTGCCGGAGCGGGGGTTGTAGGCGAGGTGGAGGTTGCTGACGGCGAGTGGGGCCACGTCGAGGATCTCGATGACCGCCTGTTGCTGGCGGACCAGCACGGCGGTGATCTCGGTCAGCGCGGCCACGTTGCCGGTCAGCGCGGCCCGGTTCTGCCGGACGAAGCCGGTGACCTCGTCCAGCGCGGTGGCGAGGTTGCGCAGGGCGGCGGCGAGTTCGTCGCGCTGCCCGGCCAGCTGTTCGGCCACGTCGGCCAACTGACGGTTGAAGTCGCGGACCTGCCGGTCGCTGCGGGCCAGGGTGGTGGTGAAGCGTTGCAGGTTGGTGACGGTGCCGAAGAGGTCCTGCCGGCCCTCGGAGAGGGTGCTCAACGCCCGGGACAGCCCGTCCAGGGTGTCGTGCAGGTTCTGCCCGTTGCCCTCCAGGTTGGCGCGCCCGGTGGCGACCAGGTTGGACAGGGCGCCGTCCCGGTTGGCGCCCTCCGGGCCGAGGGCGCGGTTGAACTCGTCGAGCGCCCGGTAGACGTCGTCGATCTCCATCGGCCCGGCGGTCCGCTCCACCGGTATCTCGGCTCCGTCGGCGAGCGTGGCGCCACCGGCGTAGGCGGGGGTGAGCTGCACGTACCGGTCGCTGACCACGCTGGGCGGGACGATGAGCGCCTGCGCGTCGGCGGGCACGTCGAGGTCGTGCTCGTAGCGCATCCGCACCTCCACGGTGCGGCCCCGCGGGGTCACCGCGACCACCTCACCGACGCGGACGCCCAGCACCCGCACGTCCGAGCCGGGATACACCCCGACGGCGCGGGTGAAGTGGGCGACCACCTGCCGCGGGGGTGTGCCGTCGCGCAGGACGACCACCCCGGCGGCGACGGCGACCAGGAGGACGGTGGCGGCGGCGAGCGGGCGTCGCCAGCGCTGGATCGGACCGGGCATCAGCGGCCTCCCGTCGTGGGCTGGTACGGCTGGAGCAGGCCGGAGACGTACGAGTCGAACCAGCGGCCGTTGCCGACCACGTTGGCGAACGCGGTGACGAACGGCCCCATCCGCTGGATGGTCTTCTCCAGGTCGTCCTTGTTGCGTTGCAGGACGGCGACCACGTCGCGCAGCTTGCGCAGCGCGGGCGCGAGCCGTTCGCGGTTGTCGTCGACCAGCCCGGACAGCTCGGTGGCGAGCTTGTCGGTGCCGACGAGCAGCTTGCGGATGGCGTCGCGGCGCCGGCTCACCTCACCCAGCAGCGCCTCACCGTCGGTGACCAGCTTGCGGAACTCCTCGTCGCGGGTGGCGAGCACGCCGGTGACGGTGCGGGCGCGGGTGAGCAGCGCCCGCAGCTCGGCGTCGCGTCCGGCGACGGTCCGGGAGAGCCGGGAGAGCCCGACCAGGGAGGCGCCGACGCTGTCCGGGGTGTCGGCGAAGGTCTCCGACAGGGTGGTGAACGCCTCGGCGAGCTGCTCGGTGTCGACCTTGTCGAGGGTGTCGGCGAGGCCGGTGACGGCCTGCACCACGTCGAACGGCGCCGCGGTGCGGGCCAGGGGGATCTGCCCGCCCTCGGGCAGCCGGCCCGGTCCGGCCGGGGACAGGGCCAGGTACTTCTGCCCGAGCACGGTCTTGATCCGGATGGTGGCGCCGGTGTCGGCGCCGAGGCGGATGCTGTCGTCGTCCACCCGGAACCGGACCCGGACGTAGGGCGCGCCCTCGCGGGCGAGTTCGACCGCGGTCACCTTGCCCACCCGCACCCCGGCGACCCGGACCTCGTTGCCGGTGGTGAGGCCGCTGGCGTCGTGGAAGGCGGCCTGGTAGGCGCGTCCGGTGAGGTCGGCCAGCCGGTCGAGCTGGAAGGCGCCGAGCAGGGCGGCGACGACCAGGGTCAGGCCGACCGCGCCGACGACGACGGGGTTGCGTTCCCGGAACGGTCTCACCGGCTGCCTCCGCTGGCGCATCGGGCGGCCGGGGCGCTGAAGGTGGGCAGGTCGAGCGGCGCCCGGCCGGACACCGCCACGTTGCCGTCGAAGTCGCAGAGGTAGAAGTTGAACCACGAGCCGTGGGAGGCGGTCCGGGTCAGCGCCTCGTACCGTTCGGGCAGCCGCCCGAGGGTGCCGTCGATGACGGCCGCGTTGCGGTCGAGGGTGCCGGCGAGGTCGTCGAGGGCGCGGACGTCCGCGGCCAGCGGGGGTCGTACCTCGTCGAGCAGACCGGCCGTGGCGGTGGTGAGCTCGCCGATGCTGACCAGCGACTCGCCGATGGCCTTGCGGTCGGCGGAGAGCCCGGAGACGAACTCCTGCAACTGGCTGATGCTCTGGTCGAGGTTGCGGTCCCGCTCGGCCAGGGTGGCCAGCACCCCGTTGAGGTTGGTGATGACCCGTCCGACGACGGCGTCCCGGTCGGCGAGGGTGTTGGTCAGCGACGCGGTGCGGCGCAGCAGGTTGGCGACGGTGCCGCCCTCACCCTGGAGCACCTGGATGATCTCGTAGGCGAGCTTGTTGACGTCGTCCGGGTCCAGGGCGGTGAACAGGGGCCGGAAGCCGTTGAACAGGACGGTCAGGTCCAGTGCCGGCGTGGTCTGGGCGAGCGGGATGAGACCGTCGGGCCGCAGCGGCCGCCCCTCCCCCGGTCCCTCGCTCAGCGCGACGTACCGCTGGCCCACCAGGTTGCGGTACCGGATCTTGGCGCGGACGCTGGTGGCCACCGGGACGTCGTCGGTGACGGTGAGGGTCACCTCGGCGACGGTGTCGTCGACCACCCGGATGTCGCGGACCCGGCCCACCTTCACCCCGGCGACGCGGACGTCGTCGCCGGGGAGCAGGCCGGTGACGTCGGTGAAGCGGGCGCGGTAGGTGACGCCGCCGGGTGGGAAGGCGCCGAGGGTCTGCGCCAGCAGCGCGGTCAGCAGCAGCGTCACCGCGGCGAAGGCCACCAGCTTCAGCAGCGACGGGAGCGTCTTCGTACTCATCGGGCGTTCACCACCCCGCCGCGCAGCAGCGGCCCCCACAGCAGGACCGCGATGTCCGGTACCTCGGCCGGCGGGGTGCCGGTGACGGCGCCCACGAGGGGTTTGACCAGGGCCCGCTCCTCGCCGGTGCCGGCCCGGCCCATGGCCGGGGAACCGCCGGCCGGCGCGGTGCCGGGCGTGCCGACGACCATCGGGGTATGCGGGCGCTCGCCCCGGTAGTCGTACCCGTCGTCGACCGGCACCCCCGGCGCGGGCTGCCCCGGGTGGGGCAGGCCGCGGCAGTTGGGGCCGTCGTCCGCGCCGTACACCGGTTCGTCGCGGCCCTTCTCGTACTTGCCGCCGTCGCGGGTGATCTCCAGGGTGATGTGCATCCGCCCGCCGGCGAAGACCTCCTCGACCCGGGGTTGCAGGGCGACCAGGCCGCTCATCAGGCACGGGTACTCGGGGGCGTAGGTGGCGAGCAGCTCCAGCACCGGCCGGCTGACCCGGCCCAGCTCGATGAGCTGGTCGCCGTGCCGGTCGAGGAAGCCCCGGGTGGCGTCGGCGGTGTCGGTGGTGTCGGCGAGGAACGCCGCCAGCTGCCCGCGCTGGTCGCTGATGGTGCGGGCGGTGACGGTCACGTCGCGCAGCAGGGCGAGCAGGTCGGGCAGCGCGGCGTCGTAGCTGTCCAGCACGACGGCGAGCTTGCGGACGTCCTCGGCGATCGTCGGCATCGCCGGGTTTAGCTGCCGCAGGTAGCTCTCCAGCCGGACGATGTTCGCACCGAGCTGCTCGCCGCGCCCCTCCAGCGCGGTGGCGATAGCGCCCAGCGTCACGGCGAGCTGGTCGGGCCGGATCGCCTGCAGCAGCGGCAGCGCCTCGTCGAGGACGCGTTCCAGCTCCACCGCCGTGCGGCTGCGGTCCTGGTCGATGACCGCGCCGTCACGGATCGGCGTGGTGGCGGCGCCGAGCGGCACCAGTTCGACGTACCGCTCGCCGAAGAGCGTCTTGGGCAGCAGCCGCGCGTCGACGTCGGCGGGGATGCGGGACGTCGTGGCCGGGTCCAGGGCCAGCCGGATGGTCGCGCCGGCGCCGCGGGTGCCGACCGAGCGGACCTCGCCGACGACGACGCCGCGTACCTTGACGTCGGCGCCCGGGCTGAGCTGCAACCCGGTGCGGTCGGCGTGCAGGGTGACCCAGGCGACCGGGGTGAACGCCTTGCGGTACTGCAGCACGGAGGTGGTCAGCGCCGCGGTCAGGAGGGCGATGAAGATGATGCCCAGCAGTCGGTTTCTCATGCTCACCCCGCGATCCGGACGGTGGTGGTCGCGCCCCAGATGGCCAGCGACAGGAAGAAGTCGACGATGTTGACCGCGACGATCGCCAGGCGGACGGCCCGGCCGACGGCGACGCCGACGGCGGCCGGCCCACCGCGGGCGGTGTAGCCGTAGTAGCAGTGCACCAGCACCACGATCACGCTGAACACCAGCACCTTGAAGAAGGACCAGAGCACGTCCTCGGGCGGCAGGAACAGGTGGAAGTAGTAGTCGTAGGTGCCGGCGGACTGTCCGAAGTAGTACACGGCGATGGTGCGGGTGGCCAGGTAGCTGGAGAGCAGGCCGACCACGTAGAGCGGGATCACCGCGACGAACCCGGCGATCATGCGGGTGGTCACCAGGAACGGCAGCGACGGCACCCCCATCACCTCCAGGGCGTCGACCTCCTCGGAGATCCGCATCGCGCCCAGCTGGGCGGTGAAGCCACAGCCGACGGTCGCCGACAGCGCCAGCGCCGCCACCAGCGGCGAGATCTCGCGGGTGTTGAAGTACGCCGAGACGAAACCGGTGAACGCGCTGCTGCCGAGCTGGTTGAGCGCCTGGTAGCCCTGCAGTCCGACCTCGGTGCCGGTGAAGAAGGTGAGGAAGCAGATGACGCCGACGGTGCCGCCGAGCACGGCGAGCGCGCCGGTGCCGAAGCTCACCTCGGCCAGCAGCCGTACCACCTCGCGCTTGTAGCGGCGCAGGGTGCGCGGCGTCCACGCGAAGGCGCGCAGGTAGAAGGCGAGCTGTCCGCCGAGGTCGTCGAGGTGTCGCAGCGCCGGCACGTCAGCTCCCCTTCTGCGGTACGACCTGGAAGTACACGGCCGTGACGAGGAAGTTCAGTGCGAACAGCAGCATGAAGGTGATGACGACGCTCTGGTTGACCGCGTCGCCGACCCCCTTCGGGCCGCCGCGCGCGGTCATCCCCTTGTACGAGGCGACCAGCGCGGCGGCGGCGCCGAAGAGCAGCGCCTTGACCTCACCCACCAGCAGGTCGGGCAGTTGACCGAGGGCCTGGAAGCTGGCCAGGTACGCGCCGGGCGTGCCGCCCTGCATGACCACGTTGAACAGGTAGCCGCCGCTGACCCCGACCACGCTGACCAGCCCGTTGAGCAGCACGGCGACCAGCATCGAGGCGAGCACCCGGGGCACCACGAGGCGGTGGATCGGGTCGATGCCGAGCACCTGCATCGCGTCGAGCTCCTCGCGGATCTTGCGGGAGCCGAGGTCGGCGCAGATCGCCGAGCCGCCCGCGCCGGCGATGACCAGCGCGGTGACGATCGGTCCCGCCTCGCGGACCACCGCGAGCACCGAGGCGGCGCCGGTGAACGACTGGGCGCCGAGCTGCCGGACCAGCGAGCCGAGCTGCAACGCGATGACCGCGCCGAAGGGGATGGCGACGAGCGCGGCGGGCAGGATCGACACCGAGCTGATGAACCAGGCCTGCTGGACGAACTCGCGGACCTGCACCGGCCGGCGGCCGAGGCCACGCAGGGTGTCCAGGCAGAAGGCGAAGAACTCGCCGGTGCCGCGGAGCACGGCGACGGGGGCGCTCATCCGGCCTCCTGACGGTGCATGGCCTCACGGCGCGGCTCGACCGTCGGCGGCTGCGCGCCGCGCTGCTCCTCGAAGGAGCCCGGTGGCGGGGTGACGCCGTTTTCCCGCAGCCACTGACCGGGTGTCCGCTCGGCCGGGCGGGGCCGACCGTCGGAGGGCTGCAGTTGCCGTGGGATGGGCGGCAGCGGGGCCAGTTCGGCGCCGGCGTCGGCCTCGGCCTGCAGTTCCTCGGCGTCCTTCTCCTCGGCCATGCCGATCGGGCCGACCCGCTGGGCGTTGAGGAACTGCCGCACCACCGGCTCGGTGCTGGACAGCAGCATCTCCCGGGGCCCGAACATGGCCAGGTGGCCGTGGTAGATCAGCCCGATGTTGTCCGGCACCGTCCGCGCGGTGTTGATGTCGTGGGTGACGATCAGGAACGTCGCGCCGGTGCGCTGGTTGAGGTCGATGATGAGCTGGTTCAGGTAGGCGGTGCGGACCGGGTCCAGTCCGGAGTCCGGCTCGTCGAACAGGACGATGCGGGGGTCGAGCACCAGCGCGCGGGCCAGGCCGGCGCGTTTGCGCATGCCGCCGGAGATCTCGCCGGGCAGCTTCCCCTCGGCGCCGACCAGGCCGACCATGTCGAGCTTCTCGGTGACGAGGGCGCGGATCTGCGACTCGGACTTGCGGGTGTGCTCCCGCAGCGGGAACGCCACGTTGTCGTAGATGGTCATCGAGCCGAAGAGCGCGCCGTCCTGGAACAGCACGCCGAACAGCTTGCGCACCTCGTACAGCGCGCGCTCGGAGAGCCGGGGCAGGTCCTTGCCCTCGATCAGGATGGAGCCGGCGTCGGGGCGCAGCAGGCCGACCAGGGTCTTGAGGAAGACCGACTTGCCGGTGCCGGAGGGGCCCAGCAGCACCGAGATCTCACCGGCCGGCAGGGTCAGGCTGATGTCCGACCACACCGGTTGGCCACCGAAGGACTTCGTCAGCCCCCGCACGGCCACCTCGACACCCATCTGCCCTCCCCTCGTCGCTGGTTACCTGTGACATCGGGGCGGCCCGTCGGAACGCAACAATTTTTTTGCGTCACCGGGCGGACACCGAATGTGGCCTGGCGAAGTGGCGTGCGTCTCGATAACGTTCGTTCACCCGCCGGTAACGAAGGTGTTTCGCATCAATGACGACAGCGATCGAGCCAGAACTCGTCCGCCTGGCCGCCGACGGCGACCGGGCGGCGATGGCGGCCCTGCTGAGCGACGTGCGTCCACAGCTGGTCCGCTACTGCCGGGCCCGCCTCGGCCGCGTCGGCGGTGCGTACACCACCGCCGACGACGTCGCCCAGGAGGTCTGCCTGGCGGTGTTGAAGGCCCTCCCCCGCTACCGCGACCAGGGCCGGCCGTTCTCCGCGTTCGTCTTCGCCGTCGCTGCGAACAAGGTCGCCGACGCCCAGCGGGCGGCGGTACGCGACGGCGCCGTCGCCGTCACCGACACGCCGGTGGAGCAGCCCGACGCCGCGCCGGGGCCGGAGCAGCAGGCCGTCGCCACGGATCTGGCCCGCCGGCTCGCGGTGCTGCTGCACCGCCTCCCCGGCGTCCAGCGGGAGATCGTCATCCTGCGGGTGGCGGTCGGTCTGCCCGCCGAGGAGGTGGGCACCATCCTCGGGATGTCCGCCCCGGCCGTACGGGTGGCCCAGTCCCGCGCCCTCGCCCGGCTCCGTACGCTTGCCGGCAACGGACTCGACGAGGTGGCGGCATGAGTGAGCGCTGGCCGGACGACGGTGCGGAGCTGGACCTCGGCACGGTCGCCCACGACGACCTGCTCCTCGACGCGCTCGGGCGGGGCGGGGCGGAGTCCGACGGTGACGACCTCACCGCGATGCTGGCCGCCTGGCGCGACGACGTCGCCGCCGGGGTGGACGAGCTCGAGTGGGTCGCCGGCACGCCGGACCCCGACCACGCCCAGGTCCGACCCGACGCTCCCCCGGCACCCGCGCTCGCCCCGATCCGGCCGCTGCCCCTGCGGCGACGGGCCCTGCGGCTGGCCGCCGCCGTGGCCGCCGCGCTGGTGCTGGTGACCGGGCTGGGGATCGGCAGCCGCGACGCGGGCCCGGCCAGCCCACTGTGGTCGCTTACCAAGGTCCTGCACCCCGAGCGGGCGGAGGTGCGGGTGGTCGAGGAGACCATCGCCCGAGCCCGGGAGGCCGCCGCGGCGGGACGCTTCGAGGAGGCCCGGCAGCTGGTCGACCAGGCCCGACGGGAGCTGGCCGGAGTCGGCGACCCGGCCGAGGCCGCCCGGCTGCTGGCCGAGCTCGACGCCGTTCTCGGCGACCTGACCATTCCGGCCTGTCCCACCTGGCCCCGGTGCGCGGCTTCGACGCCGCCGCCCACGCCGCTCACGCCGCCCGCCACGACCTCCCCGTCCGGCGGTCCCGCCTCCACCCGTCCGCCGACCCCCCGCCCGGCCGCCCCGCGGCCACCCACGCCGAAGCCGACGTCGAAGCCGACGCCGGCGTCGGGTGGCAACCTCCTGCCGTCGCTGCCGGAACTGCCCCTGCCGACGGAGCCGAAGCCGAGGCCCTCGGTGTCGCTGCCCGAGCTGCCACTGCCGACTGTGGACCTGATCGGCTGACCCGCGGGCGCCGCGAGCCTGCGGCCCGTGGCACCTTCCACCGTCGACGGCGGGAGCCCGACCGCCGACCCGGTGACGCACGCCCCGACGACCGCCTGCGTACGAGACCCGTCGCCGTGTCGCACCGAATTGCCTGTTGCGTTCCGGGAGTCGCACGCGATGCATACATGTGGTGTCGTGCCGGTCGGTCCGGTCGAGGGGCGGGCGCGATGGCGTACGGCGGTGTGAAAACCGGCCCAAGTTGACCTTGAATATTGCCATCCGGACAGGACGGTGGTTGACTGCTGCACCATGCCAGAAAGGACTATTACCGATAGACCGGGTACTTCATGAAGCATGCTGATGTTTCCCGAATGGAGTCCTCGACGCGGCGGCAGTTGACCTGGCGGCAGCGCGCGGCCCGCTGGCTGGACCCGACGGTGGCGCAGTGGTCAGTCGCCGCGGCGGAGACCGCACCCCCGCCCCCGCCCGAGAAGCCGACGGACACCCTCTGGCCGGCGATCTGCGAGCAGTTCGCCCTGCGCATCCTCGCCACGGCCTACCAGATGGGCAGCCACCTCGAAGCCGTCGAGAGCGACGAGCAGGACCCGGAACGGCTGGAACGGCTCTACCGCATCGACCACGCCAACACCCGGATCCGCCGCCACGCGGAGAACCTGCAGGTCCTGTTGGGTCGCCGGGTCGAGGACGCCGATCCGCAAACCGTCACCCTGGTCGACGTGGTACGCGCCGCCGCCTCGGCCGTCGAGTACTACCCCCGGATCAGGATCGGGCACGTCGTGGCGCTCGGCGTCGTGGAGTTCGCCGCGGACGACGTCATCCGGGTGCTCACCGAGCTGCTCGACAACGCCGCCCGCTTCTCGCCCCCCTCCTCGGCGGTGACCGTCTCCGCGTTCGTCACCGAGGACGGGAGCGTGCTGCTGCGCATCGAGGACGCCGGTGTCGGGGTGGACCCTCACCACCTGACGGCGCTCAACGCCATGCTCGCCGGCACCGGCCCGGCGCCGGCCGGGCAGAACCCGGCGGCGCACCTGGGACTGGTCGTCGTCGCGCACCTGGCTCGCGCCAATCAGCTGCGGGTCACTCTCACCAACCGGCCCTCGGGCGGAACGACCGCAACGGCGCTGATCCCCGGAGCCCTGCTGTGCGACGTGGCGACCGGGCCCGCCGGAGCGCCTGCCGCGGAGCCCCCGCCACCGGCCGGTCCCTCGCCGGCCTGGGCCGAGACCCGTCATCGGAGCGCACCCATGCCGCCGTCCCACGCCGCTCAGTCACCCACGGTGCGCCTGAACGCACTGGGTGCCCCGTCGGCCGGCGACGACCCCGGCACCCGGGCCGGCCAGCCCGGTCCGGGCGCCGGCCTGCCCCGACGGACGCCCGGAAGCGTCCGCGCGGACGAGCCGACCGGGGGGCAGCCGCCGCCCCGGTCCGCGGCGGCGACCGGCGTGGACGACGGGTCCGCCCCCGACGCCTGGCCCGACGAGACCGCCGCCTTCGCCGCCGGCATCAGCGACGCACAATCGGCCCCTCTGCACGAAGGACACCTGCGATGACCCCGATCCACCGGCGCGACGACGCCCCGCCGACGCCCGGCCCGGGCCAGCCCGACTGCGCCTGGCTGATCCGGCAGTTCGCCGAGGACGTGCCCGGCGTCAACCACGCCCTGCTGGTCTCCCTCGACGGCCTCCAGCTCGCCGCGTCCCGCCAGGTTCCCCGCGACCTGGGCGACCAGCTCGCCGCGCTGACCTCGGGGCTGCTCAGCATGGCCGACCGCAGCGCCGCGCTGCTCGACCTCGGCGCCTCGGAGTACCTGACGGTCCGGCTGCCGCGCGGGCACCTGCTGTTCATGCGGGTCGGCGAGTCGGCGGGCCTGGCCGTCGCCGCCGCGGCCGGCTGTGACCTGCGGGTCGTCTCCTATCGGATGACGCAGTTCGTCGGAGCGGTGCGACACGCGCTCACCCCGCAGGTCCGCAGCGAACTGCACCGCCTCACCGCCAGCCAGCCGGCCCGCTGACGGGCCAGAACCGAGGGAGCCATCGTGCCCACCCCGTACTGGAAGGTGCGACCGTACATCCTCACCGGAGGCCGTACCCGCACCCGGCGTCACCTGCTCGTGCACACCCTGGTGTCGGTGCCGTACTACGACGCCGTCTTCGCCTCGGGTCTGCTGCCCGAGTCCCGGTCGCTCTACGAACACGCCCGCCGGACCCGGTCCGTCGCCGAGCTCTCCGCGGTTTGCGGGATGACGCTGGGTGTCACCCGGGTGGTGGTCGACGACCTCGCCGCCACCGACCGGCTGCGGGTCCACAGTGACCAGTACACCTCCCCGTTCGACTTCCGCCTTCTGGAGAGACTGCGCGATGGCCTCCGCCAGCTTGCCTGACAGCCCGCTGCTGACCTCGGCGAAGATCGTCATCGCCGGCGGTTTCGGGGTCGGCAAGACGACCTGTGTCCGGTCCATCTCGGAGATCCCACCGATCAACACCGAGGCGTGGATGACCGCGGCCAGTGAGACCGTGGACCGGCTCGACCCGGGGATCGACAAGACGACCACGACCGTGGCGATGGATTTCGGACGGCTGACGATCGGCCCGGACCTGGTGCTGTACCTGTTCGGGACGCCCGGCCAGCCCCGGTTCTGGCCGATGTGGGACGACCTGTGCCGGGGGGCGGTCGGCGCGCTGGTGCTGGCCGACACCCGCCGCCTGGAAGCGTCGTTCCCCGCGGTCAACTACTTCGAGCAGGACACCGACCTGCCGTTCGTGGTCTGCGTGAACCTCTTCGACGGCGTGCTGACCCACCACCTGGACGACGTACGGGAGGCCCTCGGGCTCTCCCCCGCGGTGCCCGTCATCGCGGGCGACCTCCGCGACCCGTCCTCGGTCGCCCGAGCGTTGCTGGCGGTCGTCGAGCACACGATGCACCGCACCGGCGACCCGTCCCCGGGCGTCCCCGCGGCCCGGTAGCCCAACCACCTGGAGGTACCAATGCGGAAAATTCTGATCGTCGGGGCCGGCCAGTCCGGTCTTCAGCTCGGGCTGAGCCTGCTCGCCGAGGGCTACGACGTGACCGTCATGGCGGCCCGCACGCCGGAGGAGATCCGGCGGGGCGCGGTGATGAGCACGCAGGCCATGTTCGGCGCCGCCCTGAGCACCGAGCGGCGGTACGGGCTGGACCTCTGGCAGGACCAGGCGCCACCGCTGCAGGGACTGCACGTGTCGCTCTCCGCGCCGCCCGGCGAGCGGGCGCTGCGCATCCCCTGTCCCCTGGACGAGCCCGCCCAGAGCACCGACCAGCGCGTGAAGATGGCCGCCTGGCTCGAACTGTTCGAGCAGCGCGGCGGCACGGTGCACTACCAGGGCGTCACCACCGCCGACCTGGACGGGCTGACCCGGCTCGGCCGGTACGACCTCACCGTGGTGGCCGCCGGCAAGGGCGACCTGGTGGGCGTCTTCGACCGCGACCCGCAGCGCTCGGTGCACACCGCCCCCCAGCGGGGGTTGGCGGTGGCGTACGTGCACGGCATGGCGCCGGACCCGCTCTGGCCGGTGCCGCACGTCAGCTTCAACGCGGTGCCCGGGCTCGGCGAGCTGTTCGTCATCCCCGCGCTCACCCTCTCCGGCCCCTGCGAGATCCTGTTCTGGGAGGCGGTGCCCGGCGGCCCGCTCGACCTCTGGACCGAACGTCGGGATCCGGCCGAGCACCTCCGGCTGACCCTGGAGCTGGCCCGGCGGTACACCCCGTGGATCTACGAGCGGTGTGCCGGGGTGGAGCTGACCGACGCCCGCGCCACCCTGTCCGGCCGGTACACCCCGACGGTGCGCCACCCGGTGGCGGAGCTTCCCTCGGGCGGCGTCGTCCTGGGCATGGCCGACGTGGTGGTCGCCAACGATCCGATCACCGGCCAGGGCAGCAACACCGCCGCGAAGTGCGCGGCGTCGTATCTGCGGTCCATCGTGGAGCGCGGTGACCAGCCCTTCGACCGGGAGTGGATGGGTCGGACGTTCGAGAGGTTCTGGGCGGAGACGGGGCTGGCGGTCACCGACTGGACCAACGCCATGCTCCAGCCGCTGCCACCGCACGTGCAGCAGGTCCTCGGCACGGCCTCGCTGAACCCGACGGTGGCCCGCCGGTTCGCCAACGGCTTCAGCGACCCGAACGACTTTCAGCACTGGTTCATGGCGCCGGACCGGGCGGAGAGCTACCTGGCCTCCGTCGCCGCCGGCTGAAACCGGGGCACGGCCGGCGGGGGCGGGATCGGATCCCGTCCCCGCTGGCCGTCACGAGTACGTCGTCCCAGGTGAAGCGGTGTTCGCGAGTTCAAACTCCGCAGTTGTCACGATCCGGGGGTGCGAAACTCACCCAGGGTCCATGACTCATCGCACTGTGCACACCCGTCGTCCGTCCGCAGGATTGACCTGACCCGATCAGGCAGCGGAGGGAGGCGACATGGATGACCGATACGACTCGTTCTGCGCGGTCGACCCGCTCTTCTACGACTCGTTGGCCAGCGCCAGCGCCAAGACCCCCCGGTACGCCGCGGACCGCCCGCCCACCGACGGCTGGGAGGTCGAGGTCAAGGACGACTGGCTGATCCACGCGCCGGTCGGCGGTTCCCTCCCGCAGCAGGGTTGGAAGATCCACGTGTCGGCGCGGTTGGACAACGCCGAACGGGTGCTCACCCGGGTGATGGACTACTGCCAGCCCCGTGGCATCCCGTACAAGCACCTGCGCGGGCCGCGGATGCTGCTCATGCGCAACAGCAAGTACGCCCGGCGGGGCAGCAGCGGCAAGTTCATCACCGTCTACCCCCGCGACGACGCCGAGCTGGAGCTCACCGCCAAGGAGCTGGCGGCGCTGCTCGACGGGGAGCAGGGCCCGTACATCCTCAGCGACCTGCGCTACGGCGAGGGACCGGTCTACCTGCGCTACGGCGGTTTCGCCGCCCGCTACTGCCTCTCCCCCGAGGGGCAGGTCGTCCCGGCGATCGAGGACCAAGACGGCACGCTGGTGCCGGACCGCCGGGACCCGGTCTTCCACGTGCCCGAGTGGGTCACCCTGCCCGACTTCCTCGCCCCGCACCTGGCCGCCCGCAACGCCGCGCACACCACCGACCTGCCGTACCGGATCGAGAAGGTGATCCACTTCTCCAACGGCGGTGGCCTGTACGAGGCGCGCGACACCCGTACCGGGGCGCGGGTGGTGTTGAAGGAGGCCCGCCCGCACGCCGGACTGGACGCCACCGGCGCCGACGCGGTGACCCGGCTGCGCCGGGAGGCCGAGATGCTGCGCCGGCTCGCCGACGTGCCCCACCTGGTGCGGGTGCACGACGAGTTCAGCTTCGGCGGGCACGAGTTCCTGGCGCTGGAGTTCGTCGAGGGCCGCCCGCTCAACCAGGTGGTCGTGGAGCGCTACCCGCTGGTCAACCTCGACGGCGACCGCGCCGCGTACACCCGGTGGGCGCTGGACGTCCACCGGCAGGTGACCGAGGCGGTCGACGCCATCCACGCCCACGGGATCGTCTACGGCGACCTGCACATGTTCAACATCCTGGTCGGTCCGGACGGGACGGTCACGCTGGTCGACTTCGAGGTCGCCGCGCCCGTCGGCGAGGCGGACCGGCCGGCGCTGCGCAACCAGGCCTTCGCCGCGCCGCGCGACCGCACCGGCCTCGCCGTCGACCGGTACGCCCTGGCCTGCCTGCGGCTGGCGCTGTTCCTGCCGCTGACGGCGATGCTGCGGCTCGCCCCGGCCAAGGCCGCGCACCTGGCCGACGTGGTCGCCGCGCAGTTCCCCGTCCCCCGGGACGTGCTCGACGAGACGGTCGGCGTGATCGTCGGCGAGACGGCGGCCGAGCCGACCGCGACCGCCGCGCTCCGCGACGCGGTCCGGATCGACCCGGACGACTGGCCGGGGCTGCGGGACCGGCTCGCCGCCGCGATCACCGCCAGCGCCACCCCGCACCGCCACGACCGGCTCTTTCCCGGCGACATCCGCCAGTTCAGCGGCGCCGACGGCGGCCTCGGCGTCGCGCACGGCGCGGCCGGGGTGCTCTGGGCGTTGCACGCCGCCGGCGCCCCCACCGACCCCGAGCACACGCGGTGGCTCATCGACCGGGTCGCCGAACCGGCCCCCGGCAGCCGCCTCGGCTTCTACGACGGGCTGCACGGCGTCGCGTACGTGCTGGACCGGCTCGGGCACCGCGACGAGGCGCTCCGCCTGCTGGAGCTCTGCCTCGACCAGCCCTGGACCGAGTTGGGCAACGACCTGACCGACGGCCTGTCCGGGATCGCGCTCAACCTGGCCCACTTCGCCGGGGTGACCGGCGAGCGGCGCTACGCCGACGCCGCCCGACGGGCGGTCGGCCTGGTCGTCGACCGGCTCGGAGACGTGGAGTCCGTCGCGGAGATCAGCGGTGGCCGGCACCCGTACGCGGGGCTGACGCGCGGCGGCGCCGGGGTGGCGCTGATGCTGCTGCGGATGTACGAACTCGACCACGACCCGGCGCTGCTCGACCACGCCGCCACCGCGCTGCGGCAGGACCTGCGCCGCTGCGTCCTGCGCGACGCCGGCCACCTCGAGGTCAACGAGGGCTGGCGGACCATGCCGTACCTCGCCGAGGGCAGCGTCGGCATCGGGCTGGTCCTGGACCAGTACCTACGCCACCGCCCCGACGAGGACCTGCGGACCACCGCGGCCGCCATCCGGCGCTGCGCCGACTCCCCCTTCTACGCCCAGTCGGGCCTCTTCGCCGGCCGCGCCGGGATCGTCGCCTACCTCGCGGAACGGGGCGAGTACGACGCGGCGCGGCAGCAGGCCCGGCTGCTGAGCTGGCACGCGCTGCCGTACCGGGACGCGACCGCGTTCCCCGGCGACCAGCTGCTGCGGCTCTCCATGGACCTGGCCACCGGCACCGCGGGCGTCCTGACCGCCCTGGCGGCGACCCGGCCGGCGGACGCGGTCCGGTTGCCGTTCCTCGCGCCACTGCCCGAGGCGACCCGGGCGGAGGACACCACCACCACGGCCGGCTGACCGGCCCACCAGCTCCCCGGGAGTCATCCCGGGGCCGACCGACCCGAACTATCTGGAAGGAGGTGAATTGACATGGCTCTGCTCGACCTCCAGGGGATGGAGCTGCCGGCCGCCGAGCGTACCGGCGGTGGCAGCCGCGCCAGCCTGCTGCTCTGCGGTGACAGCTCGCTGAGCGTCACGACCTGCAACTGACCTGGTGGCCGTCGACCCGACGACCACTCCGACCCACCGATCCGCACCATCGACAGAGAAAGAGGAACCGACATGGCTCTGCTCGACCTCCAGGGGATGGAACTGCCGGCCGCCGAGCGCACCGGCGGTGGCAGCCGCGCCAGCCTGCTGCTCTGCGGCGACAGCTCGTTGAGCGTCACCACCTGTAACTGACGATCAGTTCGCCTGGCCCCGGACCGGTTACCCCGGTCCGGGGCCGCGCGACGACGGGAGAGGGGTGGCATGAACCCGGCCGACCGACTCCTGGTGCACGCCGTCAGATCCACCGGCCACTGGACCGCGACGCTGGCCGCGGTCACCGTGACGCACGTGGCGGCCGAACTCGCGCTGCCCGCGATCCTGGGTCGCGCCGTCGACGCCGCCGTCGGCGTGACCCCGGATTCCTCCACCGGCCACTGGCTGCTCATCGCCGTCGGGCTGATCGCCGTGCTGGTCCTCACCGGCGCGATCCGCGACTACGGCACGGGCGCGGCCAGCGCCCGGTCCGTCGCCGCCCTACGGCACACCCTGACCCGGCACATCTTCTCCCTCGACCCCCGCACCGCGGCCCGTCACCCGGTGGGCGACCTGGTGGGCCGGCTGGTGGGCCAGGTCGCCGACGCCGGCCAGGCGGCCCCGACCCTGGTACGGGCCGGCACCGTGCTGCTGCCTCCGGTGGGGAGCCTGGTGGCCCTCACCCTGATCGACCCGTGGCTCGGCCTCACCTTCGTCGTGGGGTTGCTGCTGCTGGGCGTGCTGCTCCGCCGCTTCGTCGCCGACGCGTCCGCCGCCGTCGCCGGCTACCAGCAGGCCCAGGGCACGCTCGCCGGCCTCCTGGTGGAGGCCCTGGCCGGCGCGCGCACCATCGCCGCCGCCGGCACCCTGGAACGGGAGGTCGCGCGGGTGCTGACCCCGGTCCCGGCGCTGCGGGCGTACGGTGCCCGGACGTGGAGCGTGCTGGCCGGGGCGGCGACCCGGGGCGCGGTGCTCAACCCGCTGCTGCAACTGGCGGTGGTCGCCGTCGGCGGGGTGTCGTTGGCCGCCGGCCGGTTGACCCCCGGTGAGCTGCTGGCCGCCCTCCAGTACGCCGCGATCGGCGCCGGCCTCGGCACGGTGGTGAGCACCCTCCAGGCGGCGGTCCGGGTACGGGCCGGCTGCCGCCGCGCCACCGAGGTGCTCGACGAGCCGGTCCGGCAACACGGCACCCGCACCCTGCCTCCCGGGCCCGGCGAGCTGGAACTGCGCGGGGTCACCGTGCGGGGCACCGACGGGCGTCCCCTGCTCGACCGGGTGGACCTGCGGATACCCGGTGGGGCGCTGCTGGTGGTGGTCGGCCGGTCCGGGGCGGGCAAGTCCCTGCTGGCGGCCGTCGCCGGACGGCTGCGCGACCCGGACACCGGCCAGGTACGCCTCGACGGCGTGCCGCTGCCCGAGCTGACCGCGGCGGCCTTGACCACCGCCACCGGCTACGGCTTCGAGCGGCCGGTGCTGGTCGGCGCCACCGTCGGCGAGGCCGTCGGCTGCGGGGCCGACCCGGTGCCGGTGGCGAGAGCGGCGGCCATCAACGACTTCGTCGAGCGGCTGCCGCACCGCTACCGGACGCCGTTAGCCGACGTCGCCATGTCCGGTGGCGAACGGCAGCGGCTCGGGCTGGCCCGGGCGCTGCGCGCCGAGCGGTTGCTGATCCTCGACGACGCCACGTCCAGCCTGGACACCGTCACCGAGTACCGGGTGACCCGGGCGTTGACCGCGCCGGACGACCGGCGTACCCGGATCGTGGTCAGCCACCGGGTCGGCATGGCCGCCCGCGCGGACCTGGTGGCCTGGGTGGACGGCGGCCGGGTCCGGGCGGTCGGCCCGCACCCGACGCTGTGGGACGACCCCGACTACCGGGCGGTGTTCCGGTCGTGACCACCGTGGGCGAGGTGACCCGGGCGGCGCTGCGGTCCCGCCGGTCCGAGCTGTACCGGCTGGCCGGCTGGTCGCTCGCGGAGGCGCTGCCAGCCACGCTGGCCGGCCTGCTGACCGCGCGGGCGGTCGACGACGGGTTCCTCGCCGGCCGGCCGGCGGCCGGGCTGCTGTGGCTGGGCCTGCTCGCCCTCGCCGTCCTCGTCGGCGCCGTCGGCACCAACCGGACGTACGCCCTGCTCGGCGACGTGGTCGAACCGTTCCGGGACGACCTGCTGCGCCGGGTGGTCACCGGCGCGCTGACCGGTGCGGCCGGCGGGCGCGGCGACGACGCGGCGGTGGCCCGGCTCACCCACCAGGTGGAGATGGTCCGGGACACCTACGCCGGCCTGCTGATGGTGGTCCGCGGTTTCCTGTTCACCGCCGCCGCCGCCCTCGTCGGCCTGATCTCCCTGGCCGCGCCGGTCGCGCTGCTGGTGGCGGTGCCGATGCTGGTCGGGCTGGGCCTGTTCGTGGCGGCCCTACCGGCGATGATCGCCCGCCAGCGGCAGTACGTGCTCGCCGACGAGGAGCTGGGCCGGGTGGCGGTGACCGCGGTGACCGGCCACCGCGACGTCACGGTCAGCGGCGCGCGGGACCGGGTCACCGGCTGGGTCGGCGCGCACGTCGACGCGCAGGCCCGGGTGGAGCGGCGGCTGGCGACCATGGCGGTCACCCGGGGACTGACCCTCGCCGTCGGCGGGTGGGTGCCGGTGCCGGTGGTGCTGCTGGCCACCCCGTGGCTGGTCCGGCAGGGGCTCGGGCCGGGCGCGGTGCTCGGCGCCCTGGTCTACGTGGTCAGTGGGGTGCAGCCCGCCCTGCACACCCTGGTCCAGGGGGTGGCCGCCGGCGGGCTCCGCTTCGCGGTGACCCTCGACCGGCTGCTGCGCGCCGGCGTCCCGGACCGGCCGGCCACCACCGCAGCCCGGGTGCCGCTGCCGGCGCCGGGAACGGCGGCGCCGGCGCTGTCCCTGCGGGGCGTGACCTTCCGGTACGGCCCGCACGCCGACCCGGTGCTCCACGGATTCGACCTCGACGTGCCCGTCGGAGACCACCTGGTGATCGTGGGCGCGAGCGGTATCGGCAAGTCCACCTTGGCCGGACTCGTCGCCGGGGTGCTGCGGCCGCAGGCCGGAACGGTCCACCTGGGTGGGGTGCGGGTGGCCGACGCGACCCCGGCCGAGCTGGCCGGCCGGCGCGTCCTGATCCCCCAGGAGGCGTACGTCTTCACCGGCACGGTCCGGGAGAACCTCACCTACCTGCGTCCCGACCTGCCCGACGAGACGATCACGCGGGCGGCGACGCGGCTGGGGCTCGCCGGGCTGCTGGCCCGGCTCGGCGGCCACGACGCGACGCTGTGCCCGGCGGACCTCTCCGCCGGGGAGCGCCAGCAACTGGCTCTGCTGCGGGCGTGGCTCTCCCCCGCGTCCCTCGTGATCCTCGACGAGGCGACCTGCCACCTCGACCCGGCCACCGAGGCGCGCTGGGAGGAGGCGTTCGCCGACCGGCCCGGGACACTGGTGGTCATCGCGCACCGGATCAGCTCGGCCCTACGGGCCCGTCGGGTCCTGCTGCTCGACGGCCGCACCGCGCTGGTCGACAGTCACGCGGGCCTGCTCGCCCGCTCGGCCGCTTACCGGGAACTCGTCGGCTACGGTGAGCCCGCCTCGGTCAGATCCAGCCCGACTCGCGGGCGATCCGCACCGCTTCCAGCCGCGTACGCGCGCCGGTCTTCGCCATGACCCGGGAGAGGTGATTGCGGACCGTCCCCGCCGACAGGGCCAGCTTCTGGGCGATGTCCCGGACCGGGTGGCCCTCGGCCGCCACGTCGAGCACCTCCCGCTCGCGGGGGGTCAGCGGATTCTCCGCGACCGCCAGCGCCGCGACCACCAGGTCCGGGTCCAGGACGACCTGCCCGTCCGCGAGCTGACGCACGCCGTCGGCGATCCGCCCGGGCGGCACGTCGTGGCTCAGGAAGCCGATCCGCCGGCCGTGTTCGACGAGCACCGGGCCCAGACGGGCCGCGCGGCGCTGCTCGACCAGCACCAGCAACCGGCCGAGCCGACCGTCGCCGGGAGGACCGCCGGAGTCGCCGGACGCGAGGTGGCACAACTGGTCCGCGGTGACCATGTCAGCGTCGATGACGGCCACATCGGGACGTTCGGCGCGCAGGGCGGCCTGGAACTCCTTCGGTGTGTCCGCCTCGCCGACCACGTCGATGTCGTCCTCGGCGGCCAACAGGTGGGCCAGTGCCCCCCGGACCAACCTTCCTCTGAGCGCGAGCAGCGTGCGGACCATGCAGGACCCCCCGTCGACAACCCCCCGCTGCCTGACGTGACGTGCGCACTCGATGACGCACGGTTAGGGATCCTATGGAAAACGCTCGTCATGCGATACCCCGGCGACGCATGTCGGTCAGATCCAACCCGCATCCCGGGCGTGTTGCACCGCCTCCGACCGGTTCCGTCCGCCGGTCTTCCGCAGCAGGGTCGAGATGTGGTTGCGGACCGTGCCGGGAGCCAGGTGAAGCCGGGCGGCGATCTCCCTGGCCGACCACCCCCGGGCGGCCGCGGCGGCCACCTCCCGTTCCCGCTCGCTCAACGGGTTGACCGCGGCGTCCAGAGCGGCCAGCGCGGTCTGCGGATCGATCCTCCGCTGCCCGCCGGCGATCGCGCGAAGCTGGTCGATCAGCTCCGCCGGCGCCACGTCCTTGCCGATGAGCCCTCGCACGCCGGCCCGGAGCGCCCGCCGCAGCACCTGCGCGGTACGCCGGGCGGTCAGCACCACCACCGCGCATTCCGGCCGGCGGGCGTGCAGGCGCCCGGTCAGGGCCCAGGGGTCCTCGACCGTGTCGAGGTCCATCAGGACGAGATCGGCCCGGCCGTCGGCTTCCGTGAGGTCCTGGTCCGGGCCGCTCTGCCCGACCAACTCGAAGCCCGGCGTCGTGGCGAGGACCCCGGCCACCACGGTACGCAGCAGGCCGCGCTCTCCCACCACCGCGACCCGCACGGTCGATTCGGCCGAGCCTGTGAGCCGGCCCCGGCCGGAGCAGCTTTCGATTTTCATCTCACTCCGCACGTCGTCCACCCGGTCACTGTGCCCCCGTACCGCCGCCTCACTCCTCGTGAATGGCGTTCAGCGCGATTATGGATTGCGCGGACTGCGATTTCCAGGGCCAACCGCGGACCCCATGGGGCCAAAGGCGGTCGCTCGAGGTCCCGCGCCGGACGCCGACAGATCGTGAAACGCATTCAGGCCCACCCCTTACGGGGTGGGCCTGAATGGAATGGTTGTCCGGCGGCGTCCTACTCTCCCACACCCTCCCGAGTGCAGTACCATCGGCGCTGGAGGGCTTAGCTTCCGGGTTCGGAATGTTACCGGGCGTTTCCCCTCCGCCATGACCGCCGTAACTCTATCGACTTGTCAAACACACGCAGGTGTGTTCGTTTGTCGGGAGTTGCACAGTGGACGCGTAGCTTCTTTGTAGTCAAGTCCTCGGCCT